>CAZVYH010000037.1:0-2030 GCA_964631485.1 uncultured Candidatus Saccharibacteria bacterium | reverse complement strand
GTCGGCATCGGATGGGAATTTTTTGAATACTTTGCGGGAATGTACGTTGCGCAGGTACATATTGTGACGGATACAGCAGGGGATCTTATTATGGATATAATCGGCGCGGTTGTGTCGTGGGTAATCATCCGACCAACACTTGCGCGGAAGGAAAGTACTATACAATCGATATGACGCACGATGCAAAGAAAAAAGAAATGAAAAAAGGAGATGTGCGGATAGGGTTTTACGGCGGCGTCGGTTCGGTAACCGGTGCGAATTTTCTCATCACGACCCCGCAAGGACGCGCGATTATTGACTGCGGAATGTTTCAGGGTATGCGCATGTGTGATCCGAGCAACACGGACACGTTTCCTTATGATGTAAAAAAACTTGACGCGCTTGTGGTGACGCACGCGCACATTGACCACATCGGACGCATTCCGAAGCTGGTGAAAGACGGATTTCGCGGACCCATTTATTCAACACCTGAGACAAAAGAACTCGCCGAGGTGATGCTTCCTGACGCGGCTCGTCTGCTGATGCAGGAATCAATAACGTGCGGCGGGACGCCCCCGTACACTCCGGAAGATGTCGTATCCGTCTTCGGGCAGTGGCAGACGTACCCGTACTATACGCCGTTTGCAGTCGCCGACATGATGTTTGAGTTCAAAAATGCCGGGCACATTCTCGGTTCCGCAATTGTGCAGTGCACACACCCCTCGGTCGGAAAGATTATTTTCACAGGTGATTTAGGCAACCCGGCGTCGCTGATCATGAAGGACACCGATGTTATTGAGGACGCGAATATTCTGGTCATGGAGAGTGTGTATGGTGATCGGGTGCACGAAGAAGTGCCTGACCGCCTCGCGCAACTGGAAGATATCATTGAAAACACCATTAAGAACAAAGGAACGCTTCTCATTCCTACTTTTTCCATCGAACGGACGCAGAATATTCTCTATGAAATAAACATGCTTGTTGAACAGGCAAAAATTCCGCACGTTGCCGTCTTTCTGGATTCTCCGTTGGCCACAAAAGTGACGGATATTTACAAGCGCCATCCGGAAAACTTCAACGAGCAGACGCAAAAAATGATTGCGGCAGGTGACGACATTTTTGCGTTCAAAGGGTTGACCGTCGTTACGTCACAACAGGAATCAAAAGCAATTTATGACACGCCGGGGCCGAAAATTATTATCGCGGGTTCAGGAATGTCACACGGCGGACGCATTGTCGGCCATGAAAAACACTACCTGTCGGACGTGAACTGCACGCTGCTCATTGTCGGGTATCAGGCGCCGGGAAGTCTCGGACGTCAGCTGGTTGAAGGCGCGACGAGTGTCACGATTGCGAAAGAAACTATTCCGGTGCGCGCCACGGTGCGTTCCGTGTCGGGGTACTCAGGGCACCGCGATGTAAACGGCCTCATGGATTTTGTGAATGCGATGAGCTTAACACTGCGAAAAGTGTTTGTGACTATGGGTGAGCCGAAAACGTCGCAGTTCCTCGCCCAGCGTCTGCGTGATTACATCGGTGTGAATGCGGTGTACCCGAGTTTGGGTGATGAAGTAGATATCTCAAAGTAGTTTGTTGTTTGTTATTTTGTTGTACACCCCGTGAGATAATTTATCTCGATTTTATAGGTGGTTGTATAAAATTTTGAGAACATGTATTACGTCTATGTTCTCAAAAACCCCAAGCAGTTTTATACTGGCTCAACAAATAATTTACAGAGACGCATTGCAGAACATTCTGGTAATAAGGTCTTTTCGACAAAGAACCGAGGTCCATGGACACTTGTGTATTATGAAGCGTCTCTATTTGAAAAAGATGCCCGGCTGCGTGAAAAATATCTTAAAACTGCTTGGGGTAAACGGTACTTAAAAAGACGCACAGGGTCTGGCAAGTAAATATCTCATGGGGTATACTTGAATAGCTATGTCTTTACGAAAAAGAGCGGTACATGAAATAAAAATTTGCGTATCAGGAGCCGCAGAGACCGAAAAGTGCGGACCGCGCGCGTACGAAGTCGCAAAAGAACTCGGACG
>CAZVYH010000036.1:0-2193 GCA_964631485.1 uncultured Candidatus Saccharibacteria bacterium | reverse complement strand
CCGAGGAGTCATTGTTGCCGAAAGCTCTGGAAGCAGTCGGTGTTTCATTCCCGCACTTTCTCGATCACATCGTTACGTTGGCGTACCGGTGAAGTAGGTAGCGCACGAGGTATCCGACAGCAATACCGAGCACAATACCCCCGATAATATCGAGAGGAAAGTGCACGCCTGCGACGACACGAGCGACACCGACAACGAGGCCTGAGGCGTACAGAAAGTATGCCAATTTTTTATTTCCGAAGAAATATATTGATGTAGCTACACTGAACAGAAAGGTGGTGTGGGCGGAAGGAAAGGACGACGTTGTTTCAATAAGGAGATGTGGTGTATCAAGCGCCCAGAGCGGCCGCGGATGGTCATAGAAGAGGCGGAAAAAACCGGTCAGCACATATGCGCTCAAAATACTGATGATAAGCCCCGCAACGTTCCAAAGGAACTCCTGTACCCGCTCTTTCCATATGTCGCGGTACACTGCAAGACACACAACGGCAATGAGAACGTATGTGAACGGTTCGGCAAAAAACACAATGATACTGTCCAGAAACGGGGATGTCCCGACAAGTGAGTTGAGCGTGTGGAAGAAGGTAATGTTGAGAGGTTCAAGAAATTGCATCTTTGTGTGGACCCGACCGGATTCGAACCGGTGACCTCCTCATTGCAAATGAGGCGCTCTACCAACTAAGCTACGGGCCCAGGTGACAAAAATAGTAGCACAAAAACGCTTTAAAACAAGGGAAATATGAGGTAGTATATGCGAGCGCACCCCTAGCTCAGTTGGTTAGAGCGTACGATTCACATTCGTAAGGTCATAGGTTCGATCCCTATGGGGTGCACAGGGATCGAAAGCCGCAGTCTGCCGGAGGCGGACGAGGCGGGGTCGAGAGTACTTAGGATTTTGGAATCCGTGTAGGACGAACAAAATACTTAGTAACTCGTGACCGATCCCTATGGGGTGCACTCCAAAATGTGTGCAAATAGTGTACACTTTGGAACGTACATATTTCGGGCCGTAGTATACCGGTAGTACATACGCTTCGGGTGCGTAGAGACCGAGTTCGATTCTCGGCGGCCCGACATGGCGAATAAGCGACATGTCGCATTCATAACAACGGATACTTCATCCCTTGAAACTCTCCTTGCTCCGTACACGGACATGTACGAGGTTGTTGACGCTAATCCGGAATGTGTTATTTCATTCGGCGGGGACGGCACACTCATGCTCTCCGAACACCGCTTTCCAACAATACCCAAGCTTTTCTTAAAGAATAGTAAAGTCGCAAAACTTGCCCCAAAACTCTCCAATAACGATATTTTAAAAAAATTCTTTGCTGGCGAGTATACCGTTGTTGAACATATGAAATTGCAGTTCTCCGTCGGAAACACGACCGCAGAGGCGCTCAATGACGTTGTTGTGCACAATGAAAACCCGCGTCATGCCATCCGGTACATTCCGCGCGTGAACGGAATACCTATGTATGATGAAGTTATAGGAGACGGTATCGTGTGCGCGACACCGTTGGGTTCGTCAGGATACTACCGCTCCATCACCGACAGTACATTTGAAACCGGTATAGGGTTGGCGTTTAACAACAGCACCGAACAAACAGACCATGTGGTGCTCAAAGATGACAGTAGTGTCTCGATAGAAATCACCCGAGGCCCCGCATTTTGCTACGCCGACAATCAGGAAGAATCGTATTCCTTGCAAGCAGGGGACGTCCTCACCATTCAAAAATCAAAAAATACTGCTAAAATAGTGTCCGTTAGCACACAGGCGGGCCTATAGTAAAGTGGTATTACGCGGCATTCGCATTGCCGAATCCCGGGTTCGACTCCCGGTAGGTCCACAAACCTCTTTATTAAAACCAATGGAAAAACCTATTTTTGGAAAAACAGAGGAAATCAAAGACCCTGTTTTAATGTATCTTTCTGAAAAAAGTGAGGCGCTAGTAAATGCTTATAAAGCACCCGATAGTAATTATACCGAAAGTTGTGCGCTTATCGCGGAAAATATTGCAAAAATGTTACTACAAAGCGGTAAGCGACCAGAAATAATTTTCATTTCCGGTAAAAGAAAAGACTCCTCTGATATCATTACAAACGAGCCCTTGAAACCCCTCTCGTACGAGGGTAGGGTCACCTGGGGTGCACACATTGTCTGTCTTTGCGACGGACTGGTGTATGACCCGATGA
>CAZVYH010000035.1:0-2393 GCA_964631485.1 uncultured Candidatus Saccharibacteria bacterium | reverse complement strand
TGAATTTTTTTGATACATAAAGATTGCGATGACCAGTGTCTCGCCAGTTCTTTATGAGGTCTGTACTAAAAGAGAGATACCCCGACGCGCTCAACTATGTTGTGCGCAAAACTAATGAGAATAGTTACCTGGGAGTAGTATATCCCGAATACGTATACTTGTCAACAAATTTCTTATCGTCGTGCTCGAGCTCGGTCAAGTTCGGAAAGGTACTGTTTTCGAATTCGAACATTTTTCGGAGTAATTTCCAAATACTCATCTTCATTGATTACTTCTAATCCTCGCTCAATGCTAATTTCAAGCGGAGGAAAAAGAATGATGGCTTCGTCCGTCCCGGACGCCCGCATGTTGGTGAGCTGTTTTCCTTTCGTCGGATTCACCGGCATTTCTTCACCCTTTGCTGTGTTGCCGATAACCATACCCTCATACACTTCAACACCGGGCCCGATATACAACACTCCGCGATCCTGCAGACCCCAGAGTGAAAACGCCACCGACTTGCCCGAGACCATGGAAATCATAGAGCCGACCGCTTTCTTTTTTATTTCACCCGCATAGGGTTTAAATCCGAGTACGTGTGACGCAAGAATTCCCTCCCCTTTTGTATCAATCACAAACTGATTACGGTATCCGAGCAACCCGCGCGTCGGTCCTTCAAAAATAAGCCGTGATGTTGCGCCCCCGTGTTCTTGTAACATCCCTTTCAAAATAAACCCTCTGTTGCTCAGACGGTCAATGACACCGCCTTGAAATTCATTCGGCACATCAACAACCACCTCCTCAAACGGTTCCGTCTTCACGCCGTTTTCTTCACGAATAATCACGTGCGGTTGTGACACCTGCACTTCATACCCCGCCCGGCGCATGTTCTCAAGAAGAATAGCTATGTGCAGTTCTCCGCGGCCGTATACTTTAAAATTATCATTCTCGGAAAAATCAATTTTCAACCCCACGTTTACTTCAATTTCCCGTTCCAGATATTCCCGTATCTGTCTGGACGTAACATATTGACCGTCTTTTCCGGCAAAAGGAGAATTGTTCACCAAGAACTGCAGCACGATAGTCGGCTCATCAACGGCAATTGCCGGCAACGGAAGAGCATCCGCGTCCGTAGTAACCGTTTCTCCGATATCAATATCAGGAAGACCTGCAATGAGCACAATGTCACCGGCGCCCGCACGCGGTGTTTCCACACGCGACAAACCTTCAAATGTAAATACGGAAGTTATTTTTCCAGTTCGAGTCGCCCCATCGGGTTTTTTAACAGACACACTCAAGCCCGGAGTAACCTCTCCTTCATAAATACGGGCAACGGCCATACGTCCGAGGAAGTTGTCATACGCAAGATTAAATGACTGCAGCCGCAACGGTTGTTCCCGCTTCTCCTGAGATGAGGCCGGTGATACGTGTTCAAGAACAACATCAAGCAGCGGCGTGAGGTCTTTTGTTTCATCTTCCATATGCTTCTTCGCGACACCGCTTCGTCCGTTCGCATACACGACAGGGAAATCCAGCTGAACCTCCGTCGCGCCGAGCTCCATAAACAACTCCAGTACTTCGTCGTGACACCGGGCCGGATCTGCGGCCGGTTTGTCAATTTTGTTAATCACTACAATCGGCCGAAGGCCGAGCTCAAGAGATTTTTTTAACACAAAACGTGTTTGCGGCATCGGACCCTCCTGTGCATCAACGACAAGTAGCACGCAATCAATAGATCGAAGTACACGTTCAACCTCGGAACCGAAATCAGCGTGTCCGGGGGTATCAACAATGTTGATTTTTGTCCCGTTGTACATCAGCGCCGCGTTTTTTGCGTATATCGTAATACCGCGCTCCTGTTCAAGCGTGTTTGAGTCCATGGAAACACCCTCTTTTGTCGCTCCCGTCTGGCGCATGAGAGCGTCCGTTAGGGTTGTTTTTCCGTGGTCAACGTGTGCAATGATTGCAATATTTCTGATTTCCATATGAAGTATATGTCCCCTCTGTGCGTTTTCTGTCGGGATAAAAAAATCCCGCCCGGCGGGTACAAACACACTATACGCTTCTTATACCGAAACGTCAAAGGAAAACTGAATCCACGCCGCACCACATACGTAAAACACCCCCCGTGGGGGGTGTTTTATTTTGTATCGTTAGTTTAGTTTAGCTGCGTCTTCCTTGGAGAGAAACTTGAACATGCCCGTTCCGCACACAGCACACTTTCCTTTAGCGGAATATTTCTTGACCCCGCCCTTTCCCTCTTTTTCTTCAACTTTTAAATCTGTCATTACCTGCATTTGGTGTTCTTTCCCTTTTTGCCGACACTTCATGCACAATCCTTTAAGTTCTACCATGTAGTTGTTATTAGTGACTAATACCCTCTCATAGTACCACAAAATAGATAAAACGCAAAA
>CAZVYH010000034.1:1597-2741 GCA_964631485.1 uncultured Candidatus Saccharibacteria bacterium | reverse complement strand
TACCAAAAGAAGCACGGGGAATTGTGGCCCTTTTGCAACACAACGGGTTTGAAGCATATCTGGTCGGCGGATGCGTACGGGATATGTACCTGGATCGCACACCGAAGGATTGGGATGTGACTACAAACGCAACACCTGAACAAATTCAGGCGCTTTTTCCGCACACGTTTTACGAAAACGAGTATGGAACCGTCGGCGTGGTGAGCGATGAAACGGAAGATGCAACACTAAAGACAATTGAGGTCACGCCGTACCGAAAGGAAAGCGGGTACAGTGACAAACGGCACCCTGATACTGTTTCGTTCGGCCATTCTCTTGAAGATGACCTCGCACGACGTGATTTTACTATCAACGCATTCGCATTTGATACAACAACAAACACACTTGTTGATATCTACGACGGGAAAAATGATTTGAAGGAGAAACTCGTACGCGCTGTCGGTGACGCAGAGAAACGATTCAATGAAGACGCACTCCGCATGTTGCGCGCTGTCCGCTTTGCCGCAGAACTTGGTTTTGAAATTGAACAAAAGACATCAGATGCAATTCTCAAACACGCGGATGACCTCGCACACATATCCGCTGAGCGTATTCGTGATGAATTCACTAAAATACTCTCGTCAGACAGTCCGTTTCGAGGATTACAACTTCTCCACGAACACAAACTGCTTTCATACATTGTTCCGGAATTAGAGAAGGGGATTGGGGTGGACCAGAATCAGGCCCATTCGTACACGGTTTTTGAGCATATCGGGCGAACGGTACAGGCAGCGGCCGACAAAAAGTTTTCACTTGAACTCCGACTCGCGGCGCTCTTTCACGATATCGCAAAACCACACACAAAGGCGATGGACACGAAGAAAAACGACTGGTCATTCCACGGACATGAGGTTGTGGGGAGTAAAATCGCACGCAAGCGCATGCAGGAATTACGCTTTCCGGCGGAAGTTGTTGATAAGGTGGTGAAACTTGTTCGGTGGCACATGTTTTTCTCTGACACAGAACAAATTACGCACTCTGCAGTACGTCGTCTTATTCGAAATGTCGGACCGGAGAACGTTGAGGATATTTTGCGTATGCGTGTATGCGACAGAATCGGCACCGGACGACCGAAAGAAGAGCCGTACCGTCTGCGCAAGTACAA
>CAZVYH010000034.1:0-1497 GCA_964631485.1 uncultured Candidatus Saccharibacteria bacterium | reverse complement strand
AGTAAAAATACTTTCAAAACGACCGGCTTCACGCCGTAAGTACCGGTTACGCAAAAAGCCGCCCTACTCAAGTGACGGAAGATGCTTCTGTCCCAATGGCAAGACGGCTTTAGTTAGGATCTCTCGGTGAGAAATCCTTATGTGGGTCAGGGGTAGGAAGAGCTCTGACGACTGGCTGGAGGTGCGTAAGTATGAGAACGCACTATTCTCGTGCCTTGTCTCGCGGGATGTTCACACGCGAAACCGTTGATAGCTTTTTTCCTCAATCCCTTTCCATGGGAAAGAACAATGTGTCAACAACCGGGCAAGGAGATGTATGTGGGGTATATATTTAATTGGGCCCGTTCACTGACTTCTGGTAGTAAGTGTAAAGGACATGCTTGTGGGTGTAAAGGACACAAAGTGGACAACTCTGTCCTTTATAAAGGACGGTGGTTGCCCACTCAAAAAACCTTTATTTATAAAGGTTTTTACTATCACCTTGCCACTTTCTACTAACCACCAATCTCTATCCCAATAGGGCAGTGGTCGGAACCGAACACCTCCGGGAATATTTCCGATTTTTTTATTTTTGAAAGTATGTCCTGGGAAACAAAAAAATAGTCAATCCTCCATCCGACGTTGCGGTCGCGCGCTCGAGTTACCGTGTCCCAGTAGGTATAAGCATTTTTCTTTTCAGGATGAAAGTGCCTAAATGTATCAACAAATCCGGCGGAAATAACTTCATCTACCCAAGCACGCTCTTCGGGTAAAAACCCGACGTGATCCTCGTTTTCCTTCGGTCTGGCGATATCTATTTCTTCGTGCGCAACATTTACATCACCGCAAAAAATCACCTTTTTCCCGTTTTTCCTGAGTTTTTGAATGTGCTCCAAAAAAGCATCGTAAAAATCAAGCTTGTATTGAAGCTTTTCAGTGGATCCGCCGCCGTTTGGAAAATAAACGTTCAGGAGCACGAAATCCTCAAAAACGGCCTCAATGAGCCGCCCTTGGGTGTTGAACCTCTCCGGAAGAACATCAAAAGACACGCTTTTTGGCTCTACGGCGCTATACATGGCAACCCCGCTGTACCCCTTACGTTCTTTGGATGAATTGAAGTATGAGAAGTACCCTTCCGGCTTCTGAATATTTGGAGGAAGCTGTTGTTCCTCGGCTTTTGTCTCTTGCAGACAGAAAATGTCAGGTTTTTCCTGCTCAAACCAGTCCCAGTATCCCTGGTTAACAAGCGCCCGAAGTCCGTTGACGTTCCAAGAAACGATACGCATGTGATAACTATATCCATCACTACACGTTTCTCCAAACGCCACGAGTGTACTGCCGGACACTCCATTTGTTCACTGTGTGGAATATCACACCGCTCACTTTCTGATACAATATGTATGCTTATAACATTATTATTTTAAATAATCTTACTTTTATGATGAAGGGGAAATGTACAACAGCAGGAATCACATGGATTCTCGTTATTATCGGCGCAATCAACTGGGGTCTTCTCGG
>CAZVYH010000033.1:0-2757 GCA_964631485.1 uncultured Candidatus Saccharibacteria bacterium | reverse complement strand
CGTCCAGACAAAGCTTCGCTTTGTGCGCGTGGAAGGACTCGAACCTTCGGCCTCGTCATTATCAGTGACGTGCTCTAACCAGCTGAGCTACACGCGCGTTATTTCACTGGGAACTATACCAAAAAGCAGAAAAAAAAGAAAACACACGACCCTATCTCGTGTCACTTTCGTCTCGCGTTGATTGGGTACGCTTTTTTGTCGTTTTTTGGTACTATGCTGTCGTCGGATACGTGGCAGAACTGGTATACGCTACTAGTTTCAGTATGCTTGAAATATGAAACCGGGTCCGAAACCAAGAGGGCAGGTAAAATGTAAATGGTCGAACTCATTTGCGTATGCGATTGGTTTACTGGTTGCCGATGGATGTTTGCTTGCTGACGGGCGTCATATTGATTTCACTTCAAAAGACAGAAAACAAGTGGAGTTATTCAGAAGGTGCCTTAAACTTAAGGTAAAAATCGGCACAAAACGTTCGGGTGTAGGCAATACATATTGGCGGGTGCAATTTGGAGACGTTTTATTTTATCGGTTTCTTAACAGTATTGGGTTGTTTTCTGCCAAATCAAAAACAATCAAAGCCGTTGTGGTTCCGGACAGATACTTCTCCCATTTTTTACGCGGGTATTTTGATGGTGACGGTACCACATACTCTTTCTATGATTCGCTTTTCCCGAACAGTTACCGGTTCTATCTTGCCTTTGCCTCTGCGAGTCCCACATTCGTATCCTGGTTACGGGAGAGAATTACCGGTGTGTTAGGTGTTAGTGGTCACGTATCGCATGCCCCGCACAAGGAATATTTACAACTGAAATATGCGAAACGAGAGGCTCAGGTGGTGTGCAGATATATGTACAACAAGAAAGGAAATATCTTCCTGCAAAGGAAGTATTTGAAAATTCAACGTACTTTGCGCATAATCAAACAGCGCCGCGGTGGTGAAATTGGTAAACACGCTAGCTTCAGGAGCTAGTCTCCGCAAGGAGTTGGGAGTTCAAGTCTCCCCCGCGGCACATGAGATCCCTCTTTCGTTTTTTGCGGGCAAAACGTTTTTCGTATGAACCGCTCGTAACGGTTGAGGTTGCGCGCGAAAACATTCTCCACAATCTTGAGTTATTTCTTGAGCAGGTCTCTCCGTGGGGTGTGGCGCCGGTTTTGAAGGCAAATGCGTACGGGCACGGGCTTATTGAAGCTGCGCGGATAGTTGATGCACATCTGCACGTGCCGTTTGTTGTCGTTGATTCGTACTACGAAGCGTTGCAGCTTCGCAATGAACGCATCACATCACCGATTCTTGTCATCGGGCACACGCTTTTACACAACATCAAAAAAAACACGATGCAGGGCATTTCATTTGCCGTCGGCTCACTGCACCAGCTGAAAGAAATTGCGGAAACGGAGACGCCTGTGTCCGTGCATCTTAAATTTGATACCGGCATGCACCGGCAGGGGATTATGCCGAAAGAACTCCCACGTGCAGTTGAAATAGTTTCCGCAAACCCACTCTTGCGCGCTGAAGGTGTGTGCTCGCATCTTGCTGACGCCGACGGAGACGACGAAGCGATGACACAGCAGCAGATACGCACGTGGAATGATGTCACCGAAAAATGGCGTGCGGCATTTCCGCATACAAAATATTTTCATCTGTCGGCAACCGCAGGTATCCGTTTTGCGGAAAAAATTGACGCAAATGTCGGACGGCTCGGCATCGGACTCTATGGTATTTCAGATGTTATTTCCGGTTTGCACCCGGCACTTTCCATGAAAACAACAATCACGGGGTTGCGGACAATTCAGGAAGGAGAGCGTGTCGGATACGGCTTTTCATGGAAGGCGGGGCGCGAAACATGTGTTGCAACGATTCCTGCTGGTTATTACGAGGGCGTTGACCGCCGGCTTTCAAATAAAGGATTTGTGTTTGCGCGCGGAAAAGAGTGTCCGATTATCGGGCGTGTGTCTATGAACATGACGACAGTTGATGTCACCGACGTGTTTGATGTAAAAGAGGGAGATGAAGTGGAGGTGATAAGCACCAAGCATCAAGCACCAAATTCTATCGAACACATAGCGAAGCTGTGCGACACGATTCCATACGACATTTTGGTGCATATCCCAACAACGCTCAGACGTGTCGTGGTATAGTTGTGATGTATGGAGTTACCACGTGATGCACACCACATACATTTTGTTGGAATCGGCGGCATCGGTGTCTCCGCGCTCGCGCGATTGATGCGCCATCACGGAAAACATGTGTCGGGCTCTGACCGCGACATGACGCGGCTGACACGCGAGCTTGAGCGCGACGGCATTCGCGTGCGTCCTGGGCACGACGAACATCACGTACCGCAGTTTGCCGACCTTGTTGTGCATTCCCCTGCGATACCGGAAGATAATCCGGAATTGGTGCAAGCGCGCAAGCTGGGTATTCCCACCATGACATATCCCGAGGCGCTCGGCGCGGTAACAAAAGACACATTTACCGTTGCAGTTTCCGGTACGCACGGCAAAACGACGACCACGGCAATGATTGCCGAAGTGCTCAAAGAGAGCGTGAACCCCACGGTTATCGTCGGTTCACTGCTGTCCGGCGGACGGAGCAACTTTGTTGCAGGGCATCCGAAGCGTTTTGTGGTTGAGGCGTGCGAATACAAACGTTCATTTTTAAACCTTTCACCCGATATTCTTGTCATCACCAATATTGATGAGGACCACCTTGATTACTACCGCGATCTGGAAGACATCAAAGACGCATTTCGCGAG
>CAZVYH010000032.1:0-3331 GCA_964631485.1 uncultured Candidatus Saccharibacteria bacterium | reverse complement strand
TTTCTCCTTGTCTGTGTTGACGAAGAACTACTCTAACGAAAAAGACCGCGACTACACGCCGCGACCTTTTTGTACTGCAGAATAGTATAGCAAATTTAAAGTTTTCGTCAAGTAGACACCCTACTGTTTTATATGTGAAATGGGCACGCGCAACGCGTGCCCATCTTCATTCCCTTTCAGGAATGGTGTTACGAAAGACCAGTCACATCATCCTCATCTGAAGCGGTCGGAGGGTCGACCTCTTGAAGCATGCACCTCGGGTAGAACTTTCCGTCATCCCCTTGCTGCAACCACTCCCTCGGAATCTCGCGCATGACCTCGGGATCCTTGAGAGAATCGTCGAGTGTCGTGGCGAGCTGCCAGTACGTGGCGAGGATGAAGCTCACCGACCCGACCGCGAAAAGCCCGGCGAACACCGTGTCGTACGGAAGCACTGCTACCGCAATCCAGATGAGCACCGACATCGACCCGATGAGCAGATGGATGTCGCGGGGAATGCGGTCGCGAAGTGCGAGCGCAAAACCCTCCTCGTCACGAAGCCGGATGCTCCGAAGCGCTTGGGTGCGCTCAGTCCAAACCTTGTTGGCGGCAAAGCCGGCGAGGATGGCATGGAAAGCGGCAAGGAACCCGATGAACGGCTCACGAAAGAGCGTCGCATCCGGATCATCCAGGCACCATCCACGTGACCACAAGGGGTACCACACACCCCACGCGGCAAGCACTGCGGCGATAGGACGCAGAAGAATTACTGCGTAGCTTCCCACGCCGGACCCATGTCCGTTTTTGAGGCGAACCATCGTGCGTACCTCCATTCCTTAGAAAGCCAGCGTTTGGTCTCCAAATCTGGATGCGATTATACGACATATTTACAAAAAATCAATATACAAAACCACCCCGCACATTTCTGTGCGGGGTGGTTTCAAATAGCGTGTTTAGTTAATGTCTGCGTAGAAGGCAAACCGAGCGTTTCCCCGCGAGTCACGAACCACGTGGTCCGCGTCGCGTCCTTGTGCCCACTTCGGAGTATACACAACGCTGATCGGTGAGTAGAAGTGCAACACGTCTGCAGAGAGCGGACGGAGTATCGGGTCTGCAACATACACGGCCTCTGCGATTGCAACGGCACTATTCCATGCAGGATTGCTGTCCTCGAAGTCGAGTGTTGAGTTAATGTGATACTGGGAGTCGTGTTGAGAGAATCCGGAGAATTGACCGGGCTGCAGCACTACTTCTTTGTATGAGTCAGGATAATACTCTGACTCAACACGGTTACGAATAACCCACGCAACAAGCGTCTGCTCGGCGGGAATCTTGGTTTCCGAATAAATAGCTCGGGCAAACCACAGAATTTCATCCTGCACATCAACGACCGGAGCAACCTCATCCCCCGCAACAGCGGCCGTCACGACGGACGGGTTTGAGAGAAGGTTAACCCCTGTACCAAACGTTAAGACATGAATAAGACCAAAAGCGCACACTTTAGCAGTAATACTTGGAAAGCTTGCTAGAATTTTTGATTTCATATAGTTTGCCTCGCCTCGTCTGCATTCCTATAAATGCAAAAGGCCGCCAAAGCGACGGCCCTTTCGAAGAAAGGTCCTTCATTATAACAACGTGTCTGTTTTTGTCAATAGAGGAAAATACTTTGAATACCCTGTCAACCCCTACCTTTAAAAATACCTTGGTTAAGCCGTTTTTCTGATTATGCTATACTTTTTCTCATTATCACTAGTCAGGGAATCTTCTCGGCGTCTTGCCGCGGAGTCCCCCCACCTAACCCCCTTATGACCGAATACCAACCCCAAAAATTTAGTCTCCCCGCCCTTTCCGGGCTCTCCGATAAGACCGTAGAGACCCACCTTAAACTCTACGAGGGATACGTGAAGAATACCAACCTTATTTTGAGCCAAATTCAAGAATACGCTCAGGATTCCGTGAAAAACGCCTATGCCCTCGGCGAGCTCCAGAGGCGATTTGCCTTTGAATTTGACGGCATGCGCAACCATGAGTACTACTTCGGAGCCCTTGAGGGCGGTCCGAAGGCGCTCCAACCCGATTCTCCGCTTGCCGAAGAGCTGACAAAAACATTCGGGAGCGTTATTGAATTTATGGCACGGTTTAAAGCAATTGCCCTTACCCGGGGTATCGGCTGGGCCGCACTTCTCTATGACCCGGCCGGTGATCGCCTCCTCACACAGTGGGTGGACGAACAACACCTCGGACACCTCGTGGGGCTTTCCCCTATCGTCATGCTTGATATGTGGGAGCATTCATACCTTCTGGACTACGCTCCTGCAGACAAAGCAAAGTATATTGACGCTTACTTTGAAAACTTCAACTGGGACAAGGCGAACGAGTGGTTTGTGCACGAGAGAACCGCGTAAGTTGGCACTCAGTCCGAATGTCAAAATTCAAAAGGTAACACCGAAAAGCTTCACTTCCTTGTGGAAGTGAAGCTTTTTGCTTTTTGAAGTTACGGTTTGTTTCGTATTTCAATATTTTTATTTCGGATTCTTGTTTTGTATATAAACCCCAAAAGCATGCCGTACATACCGAGGACAACCGGCAACGGCGGGATACCGACGGACACGGACGCAAAAGGCACATCGGAAAGTATTTCCGCAACACGTAGTATGTAGGTAAGCACAAGCATCGTCGGAAATGAAACGACTACCCCCACAACAGACGAGAGGCCGCCCGTTACGCCGAGAACGGAGGACAGAAACATAGAAACGGGCACCGCCGGCAGAACAACAATGTTTGCCGCAAGTGAAATAACGCTCACGGACCCGGTGCGCAGTAAGAGCACCGGTGCAACAAATGCCTGTGTTGCCACAGTCGCCGCGACGGTCTGCCGTAACGACAGCGCTGTCGGAAGAAAGGAACATAGTCTTTCCAAAAAAGGAGTCAGGTGTATGAGACCGAACGTCGCCAAAAATGAGAGTTGAAAGGACGGATCAAATAATAAAATGTAAGGATTAACCCAGACCATTCCCGCGGCAGCCAGCGCGAGCGCGCGCGATATGTCGTACGTCTCCCCCGCTACCCGCGCGAGCATCGCAAGGAGTGCCATGACGCTCGCGCGTACCGCCGTTGCCGTCGCTCCGGTCATAATGGTAAACAACACAACGGTGACCACCCCTGATGAAATCATAAAAACACGCGGAAGAAACGAAAATATGCGCATAACAGTGTCGGCCACAATAGTGATGTTGTATCCTGACAAGACAACGATATGGATGAGCCCGACACGGCGAAATATATCTTCCGTTTCTTGCCCCATGTCATCTTGCACGCCTATTGAAATTCCTCCCGCCAGCGTCGCGTGCGG
>CAZVYH010000031.1:2107-3746 GCA_964631485.1 uncultured Candidatus Saccharibacteria bacterium | reverse complement strand
ATATCAAACGCGTGTTTGCCGACAAAGTGCTCAAATCGCCGTTTGTTTTGAATAAATGAACCCGCATACTTACACTTCCACGCGGCTTGTCCGGGGACGCGTTCAACCGAGCCGTCACCTCCGCACAGCGCAACGTGCGTCGGAAACTTCCACACTTTTTCGCCTCCGGTACGCAGTTCGGTGAGCACCTGCACCACCTCAGGAATAACGTCTCCTGCACGCTGTAGTACAACCGTGTCGCCGATACGGATATCTAGATCAGCGATAAAATCCTCATTATGGAGCGTTGCGCGGGAAACCATGGCTCCACCCACCAACACGGGCGTCAGGTGCGCTACGGGCGTCAAAACACCCGTACGGCCTACCTGCAGGACAATATCCTCAACTTTGGTCGTGACTTGTTGGGCCGGAAACTTATACGCCACACCAAAACGCGGTGCCTTAGCGGTAAATCCAAGAGATTGTTGCAGTTCCTTTTCATTCACCTTGATAACCACGCCGTCTATGTGGTACGGGAGCGTTGAGCGTTTCTCCAGCGCATCTTGGTAGTACTCTTCGATACCCTCGACATCCGCACACAGCCGGTGCAGGGGGTTCACCAGAAACCCAAGTTTCTCAAGCAGTTCCAATTCTTCGGTTTGTGTCGCCGTGTCATGGGAAGATATTTTTTCAATGTCATAGATGAACGTTTCCAGTTTTCGTGATGCCGTCACCTGTGCATCAAGCTGACGCAATGACCCTGCCGCGGCGTTTCGCGTGTTGGCAAACGGCGCTTCGTTGTTTTTTTCTTTTTCGCGATTAATGCGGTGCAATTCTTTTTCACCGAGCCACACCTCACCCACCGCGACGATATCAAGAGGTTCTTTGAGCGTGTGCGGAACGGATGCAATCACGCGCGCCGTGTGTGTGATATTTTCTCCCACTTCTCCGTCTCCGCGCGTCGCCGCAAGGACGAGTTTCCCTTTTGTGTACGTAAGCACAACTTTCAGCCCGTCAATTTTCAGTTCTGCGCAGTACGTCGGCTTTTGCGTCACACCTTCTTTTTCAAGAAACCGCCGCACACGTGCGTCCCACTCAATGAGTTCGCCGTGTGAAAACACGTTATCAAAGGAATACTGCGGTACTTCGTGGCGTACTTTTGCGAAAGCCTCCGACGGTGCACCTCCGACTTTTTTTGTCGGTGAATCGTTACCCTTGAGCTCCGGATACCGCTCCTCGAGTCCCGCAAGTTCGCGTACCAGCGAGTCATACGCCTCGTCCGATATCTCCGGCGCGTCTAGGGTGTGGTAGAGATGCTGGTGATGCAATACCTCTTTTTTGAGCGCACTGTAGCGTTTTTGGACTTCGCGGGATGTCATGTACACCTATTGTACCTTGAAAAAGCGAGAGGTTTAACCTCCTTGGATTGCAGAATATTTTTAGTATGTTGCCCGAAGTGCGCGCTCAAGACGCCGCGGGCTCCCTAAATCACAGGTGTTATATCCTCTGGATACTATAACCGTTGACGCATTATTTGCCTCGTCGACACTCTTAAAGACATCCACGAGGGCACAGGTGTCATCCTCCGTAAACTGTATGTCGAATATTGTTCGGGCACTGTATGACGGCGGGTCCTCCAGAGTTTCAATATCCCAACCAA
>CAZVYH010000031.1:0-2007 GCA_964631485.1 uncultured Candidatus Saccharibacteria bacterium | reverse complement strand
TTGAAAATCGCCAAGCCGACGGCAAGCAACAACGACGAAATGAGCATTGCATAAAAGAGCGTGAACCCGCCTTTCCGGCGGAATGACAAAGTCCCAATATCAAATTTCAAAGAATTTTTTGTGTTTTTTTCGTGTGTCATTGGATATTTGGTATTTGCCATTTGATATTTCCCGCCCTACTGCCAATTAAACAGTTTCTCATGCAACTCATATGTCCGTTCAAGCACAATATCATTCCACGAAACCGATATTTGCGCAGAAATTTCTCTGTCCTGGTCACTGCCGTACGTAAGCCGGACGGTTCTGGTAAATCGCGTAGCCGACCAATCTTCGTTGTAACCATATGTTCCAGTCGTCTCATCAAAACGTATCACGGGACATATTCCGCTTCTGTTTCCGGTGCAGGCCGTTATCGTTCCGTCAGCCCCGTCTGTAATATCAACCACACAAGAACCGCCGTTAAAACAGTCATCAGGAAAACTCTCCAGCCATTCGTTCCCGTTAATCGCATCACTGTCACGCGTAAATCGTAAAAATTCCACCGCTTCCTGTGCCAAATAATTAGCAATGACCTGATCGCGGGCAATACGGGCAATCCGCAGTCCCTGTGCCGCAAGCGACAATGGGGCAACCACTGAAACAATAAGCACGGCAATAGCAACAACGGTTTCAATAAACGTGAACCCCGCACTCAATTTTCCGTTGTTGCGAAACAACGAAAAGCGACGGGAAGTTGAGTGCGGGGTGAATCCTCGCGAATAGCAGAAAGTCGTAGGCAGTGCGAAGTAAGGGGACTTCTTTTGTTTTTGTGTTTTGATGTCTGTTTTTTTCATTTTTTCCTTTCTACCTCCTACTATTCCGCCCTGTCCAGAAAACGCTGTGTAATGAGCGTCTGGAGATTAAACGGCACACGTGTCCGCGCCGTCTTCCCTGCCGTACCACGTATAATGACGAGAACACGAGGTTGCGCTCCCGTTCCGGGATAAAACGCGAGCGTATCAATATCAACATCCGGTGCAGTAACGGGCAAAAAACCGGCTCCGTTCTGCTCGCGGTCAATGCGACCGACTCCTTCTGACTCTGTAAACTTGTATGTCACCTCAACATTATTGCTGTCTATAAATGTAAACGTACGCTCATTAGGAGACTCGTAGTTTGTCCCGACGCGTATCGCACGAGTCATCGCATCAAGTGCAAAGTTGAGGTTGTTCATGACGGTCTTGGTCGCCTGCGCTTTTCTGTTTGCGTCAAGCATGGTAACCACCGCGGTTGCCGCCACAATCATCACAACGGAAAAAATAAACACGGCCACAATCATTTCAACAAGGGTAAACCCCTGCTGTGCTAAATACTTTTTCTTTTGTTGCTTGTGCGCGTACATTACTAAATACCGATTTCAAGACCGGTGTCTGGGCCGCCATCTCTATCACCCCCTTCATCCAATTTTGAAATGGAAATCTGTCCTGTTGACTGAACGGTAATCAACCTGCTTCCGCCCCGCGGGGTAACAAGTTCAATGCCGACATTGGTTGTACCCGGATTACCCTCTTCGTCAGCATTAATAATCGCGTCAGGGTTCGGGCGTACGAAGACAATGTGCACTTCCGATAACTGCCCCTTCGGACCACATGTTGGGTCACTCGCAAAATCACAGATACGCGCAATAGAAAAACCCCGGCCGAGTGTGAACGTCTCAAGGGCTTCGTCGCCATTTATATCGATTTGATTAGAATCATATTTATAGTTACCGTTTACATCCAGAAAAAGTTTGTACGTAACGGCATTTTCCCCTGCCTCAAAATATACACCGTACGGTTTATCAAACTCGTTCCCTTGTCCGAGTACGTGGATGCCGTAGTTTTGCGCCTGTCTGATGGAAAGCGCCACATCGTACGCCACATCCGCAAGAAGCACCTCGTTGTCAAATTGACTGTTGCGCACAAGCACCACAGAAGAAATAATTGCAAAAATACCGACCGTAACGATGAGTTCAATGAGGGTAAACCC
>CAZVYH010000030.1:0-3810 GCA_964631485.1 uncultured Candidatus Saccharibacteria bacterium | reverse complement strand
GCGTAACAAGGCACGGCTAGCGGAAGCTGGTCGTGGATTTAGTCAAATGACAATCGTCGAACATCGGAATTTTTTCATGTTTGATCTAGGCGGTCGATATCATGTACCTCAATTGAGTACGTGATGGATAGTAACTGGACATCCTTAAGTCAGTTGGACACCAGGGAAAGACCGGATGAGCAGAACAAAAGAAAGACTGTGATACAAAAACACCCCGCGCCGTTTGGCGCGGGGTGTTTGTTTTCGTTTCTATAATTCGTCGCGAGCGTCTTCCGCAAGGTCCTCTGCTTCTTGTGCTAAGTCGATGGCTTCGTCGTAGTCCTCATCATCGAACGCATCCCATGCGTCATCAAGAACATCCTCGGCCTCATCGAGTAAGTCCCATGCGTCATCAACGTCATCCCCGTCATCTTCCGCTTCCTGGATTTCATCACGTACCTCATCAAGGATGTCTTCGGCATCTCCGATTGCGTCGTCTGCTTCGTCTTCATCTCCGCCGCCGTTTACTTCATCCAATGCGTCTTGGACTGAATCCATGGCACGGTCCCCGTCGTCAAGCGCATCTTCGTACTCTTCGTCAATGAATGCGTACAGCGCGTCGAGCAGTTTTTCCCGCGCGTCATCAAGTTCGCTGTTTGCGCTGCCGATGTCTTCTCCGTCGTCGTCTGCGTCGTCTATTTCATCCTGTGCGTCGTCAATTGCATCAATCACATCTTTAAGCAGTTCACGCGCCTCTTTCTCGTCGGGGTCATTCTGTTGAACCGGTGCCGGGGTCGGGGTCGGTGTCACTGTCGGGGTAGAGGGTGTCGGCGTTTCGGAGACGAGTTCAAGGTATTTTTTACGCGACAGTGAGCCGAAGTACCCGCTTGCGGGAACAATACCGTTGACGGTCTGCCACGCGGCGACCGCAACTTGTGTTTTTTCTCTAAAAAGGGATGTCTCCTGTCCCGGTGAACCCACACCTTCTTGGGCAAGAATGTATCCGGCGCTGTTTAAATATTTCTGTAGACAGCGGATGTCTTCACCCTGCATGCCAAGCTCCAAGTCTCGTTCAAAGGTGCATTGAACTGCTGCGTGTGTCGACGGAGCAAACAACAGAAACGCCGCCGTGATAATACCCGCTAGTACTAGTGTTGTGTGTGTACGCATAGCAAAAAAGTTATGTGATAAACGATCGTAGTACTCCTATACAGGAGAGAAAATGTGATCGGTGCACACAGTATACCAGCAGGCGATAGTAGGGGGTTGGCGTCTGAGTGGATAATTGTCCCGAAACGGTGCTCTTTTGTGATACTTGACAAAAGTGTATAATATGATGTATACTATACACAGATGCTGTGGGGAATTATCCCCGCACACGACCAAGGAGGAGAGATGGAGTTTCTCAAGGCGATTCTCATGGTTCTCATAGTTGCCACCGCGGGCATGGTGCTGTGGTTCCTCGCGGTGCTCGCCCTGTGCGTCGTGAGCGACTTCTGCCGGTTCGTCGGCAGGAACATCGCTCGGCTCTTCAACAAGGAGGTGTCGTGAGTGGACTCGGACTGGTTCTCGTCGTGGGAGGCACCGTCGTCTTCTGGGTGGCAGCCCGTGCTGCCAGAAGGAAGGACGCCGAGCGTCTCGGTCGTCGTCTCCCTCCCAGCAAGAGGTTCCTCGTCGAGGAGCGAAAGCTCCCCGACTACACCAACAAGAAGTAGTCTCGCCGCGCCGGTTCGATCCCGGCAACACAGTACGCGCCCTTCGGGGAGAGGCGGCTGTTTTCTTTTGTATGACATAGCTGTTCGCTGTTTTTTCATGGCATTGAATGTGGTACTTTGTATGTATATGGCAGGATTTTCAGACAAACTAGCCGCAATAAAAGCATTGCAAGAAACCGCAAGCAAGGAAAAGTCTCTTGTTGAATCCGCCGGTGAGCAACGCGAATCTCCGCGAAGCGAGCTTCTTGCTGAACGTGACGCGGTGCTCGCCGAACTTTCACAAGTAGAGCAGACGGCTCAGGAAGCACAAGAAGCGGTTTCTCAAGCGGATGCTTTTATTGCGGAGCAGGGAGAGCATTTGGATCTCTCGGCAAAAGCGGAAATTGACGTACTCAAAATTGAGGCGGGAGAAGCACAGCGAAAGTTTGAGGAATTAAAAACAAAACTCGAAACACTTAACGCGCAGATAGACGCTTTTGAAACATCGGAAACCGACGCCGACGAGACACCGAACGTCGGTGAAATGCCGGCCGAGGAACAAACCGCCGAGCAACCTGCTGAAGTTGCGGCACAGTTGAAATCTCAAGAAGTTCAAAAAGATCCGTTGAAAGCCTTTGATGCAATGAAGGCGGTGAGTGATCAGGCGAGAGCGCTTTTAGAGAGCGGTGATTTCGATGCCGCAGAAGTAATGATCGGACAGATTCCTGACATAGAGGGCTATGACTTTGCTGAACGAATTCGGCAGGACTTACGTGAAGATGTTGTGCGTGCGCGTGAAAAAGAGAAGATACTGCGTGAAAGGGATGAGCGGCAACGGCAGTCCGAGGCAGCTACGCGTGCGCGGGACGAGGAAAGACTTCGACGAATCACGGAGTTGGGCAGTAGGGGTGCTCCTGTCGCGGGGATGACCACAGGCGTACCTGAGTATGTGACAAGGGGTGCTTTGCGGGACGCCGTTGCATCTGCTGAAAGAAGAAAAGAGCCGGTTGTGTTTGAACCCGGTGATATAGTAAAAGTGCAGAGACCCGACGGAACGATTGAAGGAGGGTGGCAAATCCAAGGTATTGGTCAAAAAATCGCCTACCTTTCAAACGAAAAACAAGGTCTATCAAAAGATGTTTCAATCGAAGACCTTGCGCGGTGGCAGGCGTAGAAAAGTACCACACTGCTTCGCGTTGTTACTGTAACCCTAATTGTTTGCGGAGCTCGGCGATTTTTCGTTCGTCATCACGTCGTCGTGAACCGGAAACAGACCCTCGCGCGTGTTTTTTGATATCAACAAACTGTTGTTGAAGTGCTTTTAGTTGCAGTTCAACTTCTTTCAGTTGGCTTTGTAGGTCCGCCTTTCTGGCTGGATTTTTTGTGTGGGTCATACAACACCGATAGTGTGGTGCGCGCGCTAGGGATCGAACCTAGGACCTTTCGAGTATCAGTCGAATGCTCTACCAGCTGAGCTACGCGCGCATGGTTGTCTATATAAGCGCAGGCACAGTGAATATAACAAAAACCGCATATTTTTGCTACTATGCACAACGGACGGGCACGTGGCGGAATTGGTATACGCGTACGCTTCAGGAGCGTATGTCGCAAGACTTGAGGGTTCGAGTCCCTCCGTGCCCACAAACGCGTGAGCGTTTATGAGGACGAGAAAGCCCGTGAAAAGGTATACGGATACCTTTTCACGGGTCGCGGAATTTTTCAGCAGAAAAATATCCGTGACCGAGTCCCTCCGTGCCCACAATGAAAAAGAAAACCGCAGCTACACACAAACTTCCGACAAAGAAATTCCAGCGCACCAAGGAAGATTTTACCTGTGAGCAGTGCGGAACACTCGTACACGGCAACGGGTACACAAACCATTGCCCGCAATGCCTGTGGAGCAAGCACGTTGATGTGAATCCCGGAGACCGTCGGTCGACGTGCGGCGGGCTTATGAAACCCGCAACAATTGAATTTAAGGGCGGGGAATACTTTATTCTCCACCAATGTGTCGTGTGCGGTTTTAAAAAACGGAATAAAACAGCAACAAATGACCTTTTTGATGCGGTGATAAAGCTCTCGGGTACGCAAAACGGCGTTTCAAAACAATCATGAGAAATCTTTTCAGAAAAATACG
>CAZVYH010000029.1:0-3884 GCA_964631485.1 uncultured Candidatus Saccharibacteria bacterium | reverse complement strand
TTGAGGTGACACGAACGGTGAATGTAATTGTGGATCTGAACGTAGACGAAGACGATGACGATGGGGGTGGTGGCGGAAGCGGTAGTAGGGCAACTATCAATCGAAGTACGTCGGGGTACAACCTCGAGCACCTTCTTGCAAAGCTCCTGGGACTTCTTCAGCAGTACCTCGCGCTTCTCATTGAAGAACAACAGCAATAAATTAAACACGGAAATACAAGACGCCCGGCTCTGGTGCACAGAGCCGGGCGTCTTTGCGATCATAGTGCTATTCACATATGGTACGGTGGTCGGTAGGACCTATGCTACCCTTAGGATGTCGGTTCTTTATCGGTATCTATAATATTTTTTTATGAAAAAAACACCCCTTTATTTTTTGCTTATCCTCCCGGTTATACTAGGGCTTCCTTTATTTGTTTCTGCAGCTGTACCGGTTGTTCCCACGGTAACGCTGACCGCTTCCCCGAATCCTGTGAATCTGGCCGGCGGTTCAATTATTTCAGGAATAACTACACTCACTTGGAGTTCAACATATGCAGACACATGCGTGGTAACACAGGGTGAAAAGTCAGGGTTTGACACCGGCGGTGCGACGTCAGGGAGCGATAATTCCGGTGCACTCTCCGCTGAAACCACGTTTGCTATCAGTTGTACAGGGTTTGGTGGTACGGCAACAGATAGCGTAGTCGTATCTGTCGACGACGGCACAGATCCTCCTGAGCCATCCGAGGAAGAGCCTGAAGTTGTAGCTCCCAATAACGGTGAGATATTCAGGAAGGGGGAAAGCATGACATACCAGTGGTGGAATGACTCACAACAACCTGTTGATTTGTACATAGTCCAACAATGGTCTTTGGGAGGTGGTAGTACGCGTCTTGGAAGGTTTACTGTCGCGGAAGACATTCCTTGGCAGAGCGTAAGAAGCACCCAGCGATACCAGGGATATGCAGGGAAAATATCCAGCGGGTCATTCCTTCTTGGCGGCTTTTTGACGGAGGTGTGTCTCGCCGGCACATCAGTGTGTGACCGTGGCGAAAGAACATTTACGGTTTCAGAAACCGGCGATGACGACGATGATGACGATGGTGACGACGATGATGACGATGGTGATGACGATGATGACGATGATGATGACGACGATACTGCGGGCGGCGGGGGAGGCGGCCAGGGCTCATACGAAAAAACCCTCCTTCTCGTGTTACTTGAACAATTAGTAGCGGTTCTCAAGGAATACCTCGCGCTCCTTATGAGCGGGCAGGTATAGTGATCGGAAGTCACATACGAGAAGCCGGACCTTTGTAGGGGTTCGGCTTCTCTTGATTATTTAGGGGGTTTTTGGTACAGTACACCGGCTATGAAAGCGGATATACACCCGACATATTTCCCAAAAGCGACCGTTAAATGTGCTTGTGGGAATACATTTACCATCGGTTCGACGAAAGAAAAGATAGACGTCGAAGTGTGTTCTGCGTGCCACCCCTTCTATGTGGGTGATGAGAGCAAGAAGATTCTCGCGGGACGCATGGAGAAATTCAAGACTCGTCAATCAACAACAGCAGCTAAGCGTGAAGAAGCAAAGAAGCAGGCAACGGCGAAAAAGGCAAAGACACCTGCTCCTGAAACTGACGTTGTGTCGGAAAACTAACTCTTTTCGGACGACCCCTCGCGTGCGTGAGGGGTCGTCCTTTCGTATCTATGGATCTCGACAAACTCAAACAAAACCATAAAACCGCTTTTTTGGCGCACGAACTTGAACGCCTTGCGAAAGAACGAAAGGACGTGCTCATGACCATCGAAGCTGACCCGTCCCTTGCTGATATCGCGCAGGACGATTTGGCGCAGATTGATGCGTCGGAGAAAGGTATTATTGAACAAATTGAGGCGATGGAGAAAGAGGAAAAGAGCGACGCGGAAGAATCTCCAAACCAGATTATCTTGGAAGTCCGTGCCGGTGCCGGCGGAGAAGAGGCGGCATTATTTGCTGAACTTCTCGCGCTTATGTATCGAGGGTACGCCGAGAGAAAAGGATGGCGGGTAGAGGTGTTGGATGAGTCACGCGCAACAATGGGCGGATACAAAGATGCGTCATTTGAAATTTCCGGAAAAGGGGTTTTTAACGAGCTTCGTTTTGAGACGGGTGTGCACCGCGTACAGCGTATTCCTGCAACTGAAAAATCCGGACGTATTCACACATCAACCGCATCCGTGGCGATTCTTCCTATTAGAAAAAAACACACACTTGAAATAAATCCTGCGGATATTGAAATGGAGTTTTCACGCGCAGGAGGAGCCGGCGGACAGAATGTGAACAAGGTTGAAACAGCGGTCCGTATCGTGCACAAACCGACAGGTCTCGCGGTTCGTTCGCAGGCCGAGCGCAGCCAGCAGAGAAACCGCGACAAGGCGATGGAAATGCTCTTAGCGAAGCTGGAGGCCATTGAAGAGGAGAAGGCGATGAAAGATTTATCTGCCGAAACAAAGGCCCAGATCGGTACAGGGGATCGCTCCGAGAAAATACGTACATACAACTTTCCTCAAGATCGCGTTACCGATCACCGTATCAAAGAGAGCTGGTCAAATATCCCCGGTATCCTTTCGGGTGATATTTCGCGTATTATTACGGCGATTGCGGAGGCTTCAGATACCCTCCAAAAAGAGGCTTGATTCCCGCGTCCTTCTCTGGTATCTTTGACACGTTGCCCTACGGGGCTCTTTTTATCCAAACACCATGACCACAGGAACCGACATACAAACAGCAGTAAAAGACCTCTTTGCGGCAGGGGCTCATTACGGGTACCCGAAGTCTCGCCGTCACCCGACGACAAAAAAGTACATTTTCGGCGTTAAAAACAACGTTGAAATTTTTGATTTGGAAAAGACAGCCGAGGCTATTGATGAGGCCTGTGCATTCGTTGAAACTCTCGCGGCGACAGGAAAAAAAGTTCTCTTTGTCGGAGGAAAGCGTGAAGCCCAGGACGTCATCCGATCTGCAGCAACCACAGCGGGAGCGCCGTTTGTGGCGGGACGATGGGTCGGAGGAACTCTCTCCAATTTTGACATCATCCGCAAGCGGGTAGAAAAACTTCTTACCTTGACTGACGAACGAGAAAAGGGAACGCTCACGAAATACACAAAGAAGGAGCGTCTCATGATTGACCGACAGATTAAGCGTCTTGATGAAATGTTCGGCGGAATCCGTACACTGACGCAGCTTCCCGGTGCAATTGTGATTATTGACCCTCGGTCTGAAAAAATTGCACGTGCCGAAGCACTCATGCTTAAAATTCCGATCATCGCACTTTCAAATTCCGACTGTGACATCCGCGACATAGCCCACGTGATTCCGGGTAATGACGCAAGTGTTGCGACTATTTCATATGTTGTCGGACGTATCGCAAAAGCCTACAGCACCGGTTCTCAAATGGTTCCCAAAAAAGTCGTTACTCCGGAACGAAAACCCGCAGCATCGGAAGATCGTCCCGTGCGACGACCGGTTCGTCCAGCTCCAGCTCGTAAATAATATTCGCTAATTTTCTCACACTATGCCAGAGCGTATTGCGGCTAACCCTTGGTATGTGTATGGAGGTGGTTTTGTTGCACTCGCGCTTCTTGTTTGTAGTGTGGTATTTTTTGGAACTGCGTCCAAGGATTTTTCTGTGACCCGTGTAGGTGACACACAAACGTACACAGATATGAGGTACGGATTTCGTTTTAGCTATCCTGCGTCGTTTCAGCTTCTGCCGCCCTTTTTTGATTCTAGTTTGAATGACATATCGTTATCCGATGTCGAACGCGAAGAAGTATTTCAGCGTGATCAACAGAAGTGGAAAAAGGAGTTTGAAAAAATTAATCAAGGGGTTGTACGAGGTGAAGGTGACGGCATCA
>CAZVYH010000028.1:1348-4149 GCA_964631485.1 uncultured Candidatus Saccharibacteria bacterium | reverse complement strand
TATGCGTCGCAAATTAAAAGAACGAGAAAAACATCCTGTAGCGCCTGACCGCGTCTATCATTCGGTGACGGTAAGTAAGCTTATTTCTCACGTCATTAAAGAAGGAAAAAAGAGCGTCGCCCAGAAACTGGTATACGATGCGTTTGATATTCTGAAAAAAGACCACGGCGTTGCCGATCCGGCCGTATTTTTGGAGACAACTATTCAGAGTGTTGCGCCGACAATGGAAGTACGTTCACGGCGCGTCGGCGGTGCAAACTATCAGGTTCCGCACCCTGTTCGTCCTGAACGGCAGCTCGCACTCGCTCTTCGCTGGATTCTTGAAGGTGCTCGTGCAAAGAAAGGTGCTGACTTCGCGACACGACTCGCCGGAGAATTGCTTGCTGCAAGTAAGGGAGAGGGGGGCGCGATGGCAAAACGCGACAACGTGCACAAGATGGCCGAAGCAAACAAGGCGTTTGCACACTTTGCGCTCGCACGGCCGAAAAAGCGCAGTTAATATATTTTTTGAACATACGAAAACCGCCGGAAGGCGGTTTTCTCTTTTTGCACGTGACCTCTATACTGTGTGTATGAAGGATACAACGGACATCGGTATTGTTGAGGACGTGCACGCGGGCACAAAAGAGTACATTCGCCGCCGGTGGGGTGAGACGTTTTATACCGTCGGCATACTTCTTGGTGTCGTCGGTGTCTTCGGTTTTTTCTCGGGCCTCGGTTTTTTGCTCTTCCCGGCGTTTCTCTGGTTTGGTATCGGGTGGACTCTCGCATACATGCGCGCGTACGCCGAGTTTATGCGGCAGTTTGCGGAGAAAAATAATTTTTCGTATACAGAAAGAGCGGATGTAGAAAGCGTGCACGGGGATCTTTTTGAGCGCGGGGATAGCAGAACAATTTCGCACGTCGTCTCGGGGACACATGAAGGTCTTCCGGTTCGTTTTTTTCTGTATACATACAGCACGGGGAGCGGAAAAAACAGAAGTACACACCACTTTACCGTCGCGGAAGTAACATTCAACGGTCATGTGCCTCCGGTGCTTGTCGACACGAAAGATGATTGGTACGCGCACGGCGCATTTGGTACACATAAAAAACTGTCACTCGGGAATGCGTTTGACGAACACTTTACATTCCGTGTTGCGGAAGAGTTTGAAACAGAGGCACTGGAGGTGTTCACGCCGGAGGTCATGGAGGGTATCATGGCACACGGTTCAAAATACAGTTTTGAGTTCGTCGATACACACGTGTATGTCTGGAAAACCGGACATCCGAGAAAGACGGCGGATCTTCGTGACGTTGTATCACTTGCACAGTATCTCATCACCACGCTTGCAGACCGTCTCGCACGTTTGCATGATGATGTCGATGCCATTGCCGAAAAACAGCAGAAAAAATAGGGGGAACACATGCGGCACGGCATATTGTCAGGATGTGTATGTGTGCTATAGTAGCCGTGCCCGTGGGGGCGTTTTTATATCTTATTGTAACGTGTAACTACCTGATTTTCAGTGTCCATTGTATATGAATCGAGACTACCCATTAGAGAAAGTACGCAACTTCGGTATTGTTGCGCACATTGACGCGGGGAAAACAACTGTTTCCGAGCGTGTGTTGTTTTATACCGGCGTGTCTCACAAAATCGGTGAGGTGCACGAAGGAGAGGCGACGATGGACTGGATGGATCAGGAGCGCGAGCGCGGTATTACCATTACCGCCGCCGCGACGACGTGTTTTTGGACGCCGACGTATGATGCCGGAAACGCGGAGCGAAAACACCGCTTCAACCTCATCGATACGCCGGGACACATTGATTTCACTATTGAAGTAAAGCGTTCACTGCGCGTGCTTGACGGTGCCGTCGTCGTTTTTGACGGTGTGTCGGGTGTTGAGCCTCAATCAGAGACCAACTGGCGCTATGCGGAAGAAGGGAAGGTTCCGCGCATGTGTTTCATCAACAAACTTGATCGCACCGGTGCCTCATTTGAGCGTTCGTACAAATCTATTCTTGATCGACTCACCACAAATGCGGTTCGTATGCAGATTCCAATCGGTGAGGAAGAAAAGCACGAGGGTGTCGTCGATTTGCTCACCATGCGCGCGTATTACTTTGAAGGAAATCTCGGAAGTGTCATTCGTGAGGACGATGTTCCTGAGGCCTTGAAGGCGGATATGCAGAAGTACCGTCATGAGCTCATTGAAAAAATTGTTTCCGAAGATGAGGCGCTCATGCATGTATATTTGGAAGGAAAAGAAATTCCGCTCGCCGATTTGAAAGCGACATTACGCAAGGCGGTCATCGCAAACAGTATTATTCCTGTTTTCTGCGGTTCGGCTCTCAAAAACAAAGGTGTACAGCTCGTACTTGATGCCGTTGTTGACTACCTTCCGTCTCCGCTCGATATTCCGCCGGCAAAAGGCATTGATCCGAATACGAACGAAGAAATTATCCGTCACGCATCCGACGAAGAACCGTTTGCCGCACTCGCGTTTAAGGTGCAGGCGGACCCGTTCATCGGTCAGCTGACGTTCTTCCGTGTGTACTCAGGTTCGCTTGAGGCGGGGTCATACGTATACAACGCGACCAAAGAAACAAAGGAACGCGTCGGGCGTATTGTGCGCTTGCACGCAAATGACAGAGAGGAAGTGAAGAAGGTGTTTGCAGGAGAAATTGCAGCAGCCGTCGGACTCAAGGACACAAAAACATCTGACACGCTCTGTGACGAAGAACGCCCTATTATTCTTGAACGAATCAAAATTCCTGAACCGGTTATTTCACTCCGTATTGAACCGAAGACGAAAGC
>CAZVYH010000028.1:0-1248 GCA_964631485.1 uncultured Candidatus Saccharibacteria bacterium | reverse complement strand
GACGGATTTGAATTCATAAACAGCATCAAGGGAGGAGTTATCCCGCAGGAATTTATTCCGGCAGTGCAGAAGGGGCTCCGCGAAGCAATGGATCGTGGTGTGCTCGCAGGATACCGCATGGTAAATATTTCCGTTGATCTCTACGACGGTTCGTACCACGATGTGGACTCATCCGAAATCGCATTTAAGATCGCAGCATCACAGGCGTTTCAGGAAGCAGCGCGCAAAGCGCGTCCGGTCTTGCTTGAACCGATTATGAAAATTGAGGTGGTCATCCCCGAGCAGTTCATGGGTGACATCACGGGAAACTTGTCATCAAAACGAGGGCAGATTGAAGGAATGGAGGATCGCGGTGCGCTGAAGGCGGTTCGGGCATTCGTCCCGCTCTCCGAGATGTTCGGATACACAACACAGCTTCGTTCAATGACCGAAGGGCGCGGAAACTCAACGATGGAATTTGATCACTATGAGGTCGTTCCGGACAGTGTGGCAAAAACAATCATCGAACAGCGGTCAAAATAACATTTCAAGCAACACATGACCCCCCGGTGCACGACGCACGGGGGTTTGTGTTTTTGTCGGGTTTTTCAGCACTCATACTCCCTACTATTGGGGTATTTTCTTTTCCACCGAAATCGCGAAAAAGCTTTTTAAATAAAGGATAAAAAGGTTACAATAATGAGTGTGAAGGTTTTTATCCCGAAATGAAAAACCCGACTTTTTTGCGTTATATACATATAGGATGTGCGTCCCTTGTACTTGTTGTAGGAATTACTTTTGCCGTCCCGACATACGCTTTTTCATTTGATACGGTTCCTGAAAAAATCCAGTCCGGCGTTGAAGAAACAAGCAACGCCGTGGTGGTTTCGTGGGAGGCCCTTTTGCGCGATGTGTTGCCGTCTTTGTATACCCACGTCGGACAGGGAACAGAGGCAACACTCCGGCATGTACGTCGTGGATGGCGCCGCTATTCGGAGGGTTCACGTGCGGTTGTTTCAATAAGTGTAGATGTGTTCGCCGACGTGTGCGTGCGCCTGCCTGACACCGTTCTCGAGTGGGAAGCTACAACGGCGAAAATTGTTGCGGATGGTGTGCGGGGTATTGCGCGGGCAACAGTCGGAGGTCTCACGAAGACCGGGACATTTTTCTTGTCTTTAGACACGGCAATAACAGATATATTTATTGCCGGTGCCGAAGGTGTCATAGCTTCCACTGCGGACAGTGTTCAGGTTATAGGCAAAATAGCGC
>CAZVYH010000027.1:0-4592 GCA_964631485.1 uncultured Candidatus Saccharibacteria bacterium | reverse complement strand
TTCTTCCACTTCATGTTCGGATTTATTATGGTCCTTCTGGTGAGTTTCTTTGTTCTCTTCACGGTGAACTACTTCATGCAGAGGTCTTCGGCATATGCCGACGTAGATATTCCGTTTAGCACGTGTATCACAAGCACGGGGGAGGAGTGCTAGGAAAAATATCAAATGACAAAGAGTAAAAAATAGGAAGCAAAAAGCCGCGCGTTACCTCGCGCGGCTTTCTAGTATCCAGTCATCGGTGTTTATATAAGTATCTCATTCACGACTTCCTGCACAATCTTTCCGTCCGCTTTTCCTTTAAGCTCTTTCATGACTGCACCGATAAAGACGCCCTTTTGCGATGCGTCTGCGTTGAGCTCCTCTTTTTTCTTCTGCACGACGGCCACGATTTCTTCCCGGCTCATTTGTGCGGGGAGGAACGTTTCAATAATTGCCAGTTCTGCTTTTTCTCCCTCTGAGAGATCCGTGCGTCCCGCGGCGTCAAATTGAGTGATAGATTCTTTGTGTTTCTTCGCTTCGCGGGCAATAACAGTGAGAGCTGCGTCGTCGGGCAGTTCGCCGTCCGGTTTTTCCTTCATAACAACGAGCTCGTTGACGAATGCCGTGACGAGTCCGCGTAGTACCGAGAGCCGTACTGTGTCTTTTGCGCGCATGGCGTCTTTGATTCCTTCTTTAATGGTTGCGTGTAGTGACATAAGAATGCATTAAATGCTTACAAAACCGAGTGGTATACCGTGTATGGTATCATACGTCGTATATGGAGGCACGAGCATGGCATGCGCACCCGATAGCAGATGTGGCCGAGTGGCTTGGTACAGACACGGTTCACGGGCTCTCTCACGACGAGGTGCGTCGTCGGCAAAAACTCTTCGGTCCGAACTACTTTGAAAAAGGCGTCCGGCTTTCGTTTGTGCGCAAGGTGGTGCGGTACCTCAAAAGTCCGTTTGTGCTCATTCTCGGACTGGCGCTTGGGGCGACTCTGTTTTTAGGTTCATACACGGATGCGATTGTTATCGCGTTGGCCATTCTCATCAATGTTGCCATCGGCATGTACCAGGAAGGACGCACCGACAAAGCGTTTGACCGCCTGACGTCGTCGCAGGAGCGTTTTTCTCTTGTAGTGCGTGAGGGACGCATAGTGCGGGTGCCCGCGCGCGACATCGTTCCCGGAGACGTTGTGGTTATCCGCGCAGGGGAGGTGGTGCCGGCCGACGCGCGTCTCTTTGACGCGCGCGAAGTGTTTTGCAACGAGGCTCCGCTGACGGGAGAACCGATGCCTGTTGAAAAAATAACCGAGCCCGTGATGAACGAGTCGCCTCTTACCGAGCAAAAAAACATGGTCTGGATGGGAACGTCGGTGGTGTCCGGCAATGCGCGCGCACTGGTGACGACAACAGGAACGGCGACGTCAATGGGACACATTGCTCAACAGCTTCTGACAACGCGCGACGACGAAACACCTATTCAAAAAAATATCGCAAAGCTCGCGCGTTTTATCACGATCGTTGTTGCGGGCGTGACGGCGGTGGTGTTTGTGCTCGGCGTGCTTCGCGGCGAATCAATCGGCGCAATGCTCTTGCTTGCGGTTGCCGTCGCGGTGTCGGCCATTCCTGAAGGATTGCCGGCTGCGGTTGCCGTGTCGCTTGCCGTCGGTATGGAACGTTTGCTTGAGAAGGGCGGGCTTGTGCGCACGATGGTGACCGCGGAAACGCTCGGGAGTACGACGTTTATTTTGACCGACAAAACGGGAACGCTGACGCGCGCCGAGATGACATTTCGGAATGTGTACACCGTGGGCGAGGGGGCGTTGTCGCTGGGCGATACGGCACAGCACGTGTTGCGTCTCGGTATGTTTGCTTCCGATGTGGTGTTTGAATCGTCCGTGCGGGATGAAACGAAGGTAAACGGCCGTCCGATGGAAAAGGTGATGACCGAAAGCGCATTGTCGCTCGGCGTTCCGCGTGCGGTGCTAGACGCAAACCCGATTGTCGGCGCACTGCCGTTTAATTCACGCGAGCGGTTTGCGGCCTATGTTCGTACGGACAAAGAGACGAAAAAGAAACGGCTGTACGTCGCGGGAGCGCCTGAAATTATTTTGCATGCTTCGGCAAAGCACGGCGTTGACGGAAAAGAGAAGATGTCGACGGAACAACGCGACGAGACACATGCATTTTTTGAACGTGAGAGCGAACGCGGGTATCGCGTGCTTGCGGTCGGGTGGAAAGATGTTCCGAATTCCTTTGACACAACGCACATGAGTCCTGAAACCGTCTTGCACACACTCGTGTTCGGCGGACTCGTGTCGTTTGAGGACCCGCTTCGCTTTGACGCACGGGAATCGGTTATGCGGGTTCAGGGATCAGGCGCTCTGGTACGCATGCTCACCGGAGACAATACAAAAACCGCCGCGACGATCGCGAATGCGGTCGGGATTAACGGCGCGCAGGACGGCGTCATCTTGGGAACCGATATTGAAAAAATGTCCGACGGTGAACTGTTACAGGCGCTCAGAACGCACGCGGTCTTCGCGCGCGTTCTCCCGCTGCAAAAAATGCGCATGGCGAAAGTACTGAAAAAGGCGGGCGAAGTGGTGGCGATGACAGGCGACGGCATCAATGATGCTCCCGCGCTGAAGGCGGCGGACATCGGTGTCGCGCTCGGGAGCGGTACGGAAGTTGCGAAAGAAGCGTCTGACCTTGTGCTCATTCACGACAGTTTCTCCATCATTGTGTCGGCAATTGAAGAGGGGAGACGCATCATGGATAACTTGAAGAAGATGGTGACACACCTGCTCTCAACAAGCTTCGGTGAGATTATGGTCGTTGTGGGTTCAATCATCGTCGGGACGCCCCTGCCGATTTTGCCCGTTCAGATTTTGTGGCTCAACATTATTGAAGAAGGCGTACTGTCGTTTGCGTTTGCATTTGAACCCGCCGAAAGTGACGTATTGAAACGCAACCCCCGCAGTGAGAGCGTGAAGACTCTGCTCTCGTCGCAGGTAAAAAAGATGATTCTCATCAGCGGTGTTGTGTCGGGCGGTCTCGCGTTTGCTATTTTCATTCTCCTGTTCTTTTACGGTTTTGCGATTGAGTACATTCGCACACTCATGTTCGGCGTTTTGTCACTCGGGGCAATTGTGTACGCGCTGTCGCTGAAAAGTTTATCGGAACCCGTGTGGAAAATACGGATATTCAGCAACCCGTATTTGTTGTGGTCGGTTGTCACTAACACGTTTTTGTTTGTACTGACGGTGACCGTTCCGTTTCTCCAAAACTTGCTTTCGGTCGGAAACCCCGGCTTCTTCGGGTGGGGACTGTTTATTGTTTCGACTCTGCTCAACCTCGCCATTATAGAAATCGTCAAAGTGCTCGTATTCAGGCGTCGTCGTGAGGCGTGATATACTTTCCTACATATGGATATACAACTCGTGTTCAATATCGCTCTTCTGGCCCTCCTGGGCGCCGTTATTTGGCTTCTGGTGCGTAAAAAAGCTCCTGAGAGCGACGATAAAGGTCTCTCTCTCATTTTGCAGCAGCTCAATGAGATGTCCCGAACTGTTGATGCAAAGCTCGGTGAAAGTGCAAAAACCATGCACGACTCCATGCGTTCTCAACTCTCCGAATCAACCCGTATTGTGAAAGAGGTGACGGAAGGGCTGACGAAGCTGGATGAGACAAACAAACAGGTGGTCTCGTTTGCTGACCAACTTCAAAACCTTCAGGATATTCTTAAGAATCCAAAACAGCGCGGTATTTTAGGAGAGTACTATCTTGAAAGCGTCTTGCAAAACGTGCTTCCTCCGCGGACGTTTCAGATGCAGTACGCATTTACGAATGGTGAAATCGTTGATGCTGTTGTGTTTGTTAAGGACAAAATTGTACCTATTGACGCGAAATTTTCATTGGAAAACTATAACCGCATTCTTGAAGCGCGTGATCCCGCCGAACGCGAGCAGTATGAAAAAACATTTAAACAAGATTTAAAGAATCGTATTGATGAGACGAGCAAGTACGTTCGTCCCGCGGAAAATACGATGGAATTTGCGTTCATGTTTATTCCGTCTGAAGGCGTGTACTATGATTTGCTCATCAACCAGGTCGGTGCGGTGAAAACATCGACGCGTGATTTGATTGATTATGCGTTTAGTAAGAAAGTGATTATTGTCTCACCGACGTCGTTCCTCGCGTATCTTCAAACGGTGTTGCAGGGACTTCGCAGTTTGCAAATTGAAGACCAAGCAAAAGAAATTCAAAAGCGCGTCGGCGAATTAGGCCGTCACATCACCAATTACAATGTGTTCATGATGAAACTCGGTAGTGCGCTGGGCACGACGGTGAACCACTTCAACACCGCACACAAAGAACTCGCAAAGATTGATAAAGATGTTGTTCGCATTGCGGGAGAAACCGGAGGTGTTGAGACACTTACACTTGAGAAACCGCAAACGGAAGAATAATACTTTCCGAGAGGTGAATTAAAAACCTTGATTTATAGCTCCTTTTTCTGTATACTGCGCAGCAGCGGGGTAGAGCAGTAGTAGCTCGTCAGGCTCATAACCTGAAGGTCGCAGGTGCAATTCCTGCCCCCGCAAC
>CAZVYH010000026.1:1724-4807 GCA_964631485.1 uncultured Candidatus Saccharibacteria bacterium | reverse complement strand
CGCAGGACGCGTCCGCGGAGCTGGTGCAGTTGTGCGAGTCCGAACCGGTCGGCGCCTTCAATAATGATTGCGGTTGCGTTCGGGACGTTTACACCGACTTCAATCACCGATGTGGCGACGAGGATATCAATTTCTCCTTCGGCAAACGCTTTCATGACGTCTTCTTTTTCGGCAGGTTTCATTTTTCCGTGCACCGTGCCGATGCGCGCTTTGGGGAACACGTCTTTTTTGAGGCGTCGCGCTTCTTCCACCACGGATTTTGCGCGAAGTGCTGTTTCTTTTTTCGGATCCGGTTCATCAATGCGCGGGCACACCACAAATATCTGCCGTCCTTCGTCTATGAGCGTCTGAATGTGCGCGTATGTTTGTGCACGTTTTGCCGGCGTGACGATTTCTGTTTTTATTTCCTTGCGTCCTTTCGGCTGTTCATCAAGAAGTGTGAGATCAAGATCGCCGTAGACGGTGAGCGCGAGCGTTCTCGGGATAGGTGTCGCGGTCATGGAGAGCAAGTGGGGCATACGCCACGCCTGAGTGTCGGGTACGTCCGTTTTTTTTGCGAGTCCGGCGCGCTGATTGGTGCCGAAGCGATGTTGCTCATCAATAATCACGTAGGCAAGGTGTTTGAATTTCACGGTTTTCTGAATGAGCGCGTGCGTGCCGATGAGAATCGGAATCTCCCCGTTTGCAACCCATTTAAGCAACTGCGGGCGGGAAATATCAGTCCATGAGTTTGGATTTACTTTTGACGGGAACTTTTTGCACCCTGACGAGGTGATGAGTCCTATTTGGATAGGCAGGTCACGGAAGAATTCGATGAATGATTCGAAGTGTTGCTGTGCAAGAATTTCCGTCGGCGCCATGTATGCTACCTGCAGGTTGCCGAAATCTTGCGCTGTACCCTCAGCACTTTTTGGACGACTGGTGACCACACAATATGCGGTTGCCGCTGCGACAAATGTTTTTCCCGAACCGACGTCTCCTTCAAGAAGGCGTGACATCGCGTGCGGCGAAGCAAAGTTTTCAAGAATATGTTCGATGGCGCGTGTTTGTGCGCCGGTCGGTGTAAACGGAAAACGCTTGATAAACGCAGTGAGCTCTTTTTGTGATACGGCGATGTCCCACGTCGGCAGGGCATCTGCGGCGGCCCGCTCCTGCTGTTTTTGAAGTTGGATGAAAAATACTTCTTCAAATGCAAACCGTTTGCGTGCGGCGACCGCATCCGTTTCGGTTTTCGGCGTGTGCATCCAGACGAGCGCAGTTGCAAGTGCGGGTAAATTATATTTTTTTAGGATGTCTTTCGGAATCGGATCGGAGAGTGTTTCCAGAAGTTCTTTGGTAAGTATTTTTTGGATTGCGTAGAAAAACCAGCGTGATGTGACGCCGCGGCTCTCGGGGTACACGGGGAGAAGCGGTAAATCGGGATCAGTTTTTGTTTCTGAATTAAACAGCGGACTTCCTGCAAGCGCTTTTGTTTTATCCGCGTGCGTAATCTCGGGGTTAATCATTGAGCGCTTGCCGTCTTTTTCTTTTATTTTTCCGGCGACAACCACCAGTGACCCTTCCGGAAACATTTTTGAAATGTAGGGCTGGTGGAGCCACAAGAGATGCAAACTCCCCGACTCGTCTTTGAGCGTCGCCTCTGTCATCGGGATTTTGCTCTTCCATGCCTTGCGCGCTTTTGTTTTTGAAATGACGCCGACGACGGACACCATGTCGCCTGAAGAAGTGGTTTGTATGACGCCCTCGTTTGCTGATGAGATGTAGCGCGCGGGGAAGTGGTAGAGCAAATCACGCAGTGTTACCACACCGAGCTTTTTAAGGGCTTTGGTCTGGTAGTCGCTTATGCGAAACCGCGAGGCGAGTTGGTCTGAGAGAGTCATAGCTCCATTCTACGCTATTTGGCTAAAATCTTTATTGATTGACCGGGCGCGTTTCGAAGTGTATCGTCATCGCCAGAAGGACCCCTTCTGACAGGAGGAATGAGGTGAAATTCTACAGGCTTGTCGGCGACGAGCCGGTCAATCTTGACCTGCCCAACGCCGGAGTGCACGAGGTCACGCACGACTTCGAGGCGGAGACCGACGAAAAGGCCAAGGAGTATGCGGTGCGGCTGGCGCGCCACATGCACTACTGGGAGCTTTTCGTCCGCATCCATGCCAACCCGCACCATCACCATGATGTCGTCTGAGACATCTCTCTCAAGCGAAAGGAGTGGTACATGAGTGAAAAAGCAATCGCCAAGATCACCGTGGAGGACAGGGGAGTGTTCGAGCAGGTGTCGCGGCCGACGCTCACCCTGAAGCTCATCAAGGCACGCCTCGAGACCGCCTCCGTCCAAGTGCCCAAGAAGCTCATCGACGACAAGGAAGTTTTCCTCGTCGGGTTCTCGCAGGCGGAGCTGGACTTCCTGCTCCACATGCTCAAGGACATCTGAACTCCCACGATGTCCCTGCAACAACAGCCGTACCCCTCGGGGTGCGGCTGGACCTTTATCCACAAATACGTTGTGCCTTGTGATGGTAGCAGGTACAGTGTTTACGGGGTATTCATTACTATTTTGGTCTTACGACCATAACCTACATATGTACAAAAGATTTTTGTCGGCGATGCTACTCGTCGCGGTGATGCTTGTTGCGCGCCCGGCTTTTGCAGAAACGAACCTCAGTTCGATTCAAGCACTCATTCAGTCGTTAATGGCGCAAGTGCAGGAGCTTCAACGCCAACTTACGATTTTGCAAGGCGAGGCCGGTGGTGTGTACGATGTTCGCGGGGATATTACCGTGACTTCACCGGTAGCCAATAGTCAGTGGAAACTTGGCGAGACGATGCTCATTTCGTGGAAAGGACAGACTCCAGGAGTTGATACGCTCAGCGTACACCTCATCAGTTATAAAGGCGGACGAACCGAAGTGATGACGGTTGCATCAAACGTCAATGTTAGCACCGGAGCGCTGAAATGGAGGATACCGGAAGAGGTGGTACTTGTCGGAGGTATCGGCAGTGGCTATGCAATTGAACTTCGTGGTAAGGCGTTTTCGACAGAAAGCGGACAATTCTCTATTGTGAAGAAGTCGTCTGATTCT
>CAZVYH010000026.1:0-1624 GCA_964631485.1 uncultured Candidatus Saccharibacteria bacterium | reverse complement strand
AATAGGAGGCGATAAAGATGCCGTGTCTCTCAAGGGTGAAGAAGACGTGAGTGAAAAAATTAATGTACTCAGCCCTGAGGAAGATGACAGATACTATGTCGGCGATCCGATTCCTCTTTCATTTGAGGTGTACAGTTCCGATGAGAAACCTGATGTAGCGGTTAAGGTGTACAAACGAACAGGAGACAAGGACCTTCTCATGAACGAAGTGTACTACCTATACGAAGACGGGTTTGTTAAGAACGGAAAAAATTCCTTTGATTTTTATCCCGCGAAAGGATCGGCCTATTCAACGAGTGATTTTGTGGGTGAATTTAGATTGGACGTTCTCGTTGGAGAAGTATTCTGTTGTAAGTGGTGGATTGAACCCACTGATTCGGATATAACTGGGTGGTTTACAATCTCGTACGACAAATCATCGGCGACGTACGACAGCGCCCTCCAACAAATTGCTTCAGTGCTTGCCGGAATCAAAGCACTGCTGGAAAGTATCTAAAAGTTGTTGATAGTATTGAAAATGTATGAGGAGCCGCACATGTGTGCGGCTCCTTTTGTCTCATCCCGCTCGGGGGAGAGGACTACTCGGCCATCAGGCGATCGAGCCTCTCCAGGAGGGGTTCGAAGATGCGCTCCGAGAGGAACGTCGCGGCATTCGGTGAAATGGAACCGTTCCGTTTGAGGGCGGTAATTTCACCGATCGCATGCTTCGCGTCCTCGTAGATTCCGGGCGCGTGTCTCGGAGCCGAGAGAAGGAAGACACTCTCCGCGTTGTTGACGAGACTCTCGATCCTGTCGTCGATCTCCGAAAGCTTCTCGGGCGGTGCGTCGTCAGACGCTGCCCGTACTCTCGTTAATCTGTCAAACTCGTCCGCAACCACCTTCACCAGCATCCGAATATGCATACACCCTCCCGAGGTCGTTAAATCCGCTTGCAGAATATATGTTTTTTGGACATTGTCAATAAATTTCACCCGGTGCTTTTTAGTTGTCCACCCACTACCCCCACAGCAAGAGCCTCAGCTTGACACGGCTCTACTACTGGCTATAATAGGCTTCCACTCAGTAACCAGTCCCGCCTTCCGGTCTGACTGGGAGGCGGGATAAAAGTTACTGTGAGTGTGGGGATCTTTGACAACTGAATGTAGACCACCTCGTGCGCCGAGTACGCGTATGGGGTGGATAGCCAGCACGCACTTGCCACCGCTTGTACGTGCTGGAAAACCCGTCTTTTCCGACACAGATTGTCGTACAACATCTGTGTCAAAAAAAGAAATACAAAATATAGAAAATTAGAACGGAGAAAAAGAGCTAATCACAATTTTTCTTTTGTTCTGCTCATTTAGGTGAAATGTATTTTCATCTTATATGTAGAGTTTGATCCTAGCTCAGGATGAACGCTGGCGGCGTGGATAAGGCATGCAAGTCAAGGGGGCCCGCAAGGGCAACCGGCAAACGGGGTAGTAACAGGTGGGAACGTACCTAGAAGTCAGGAATAACCTGTCGAAAGACAGGCTAATACCTGATAGTCCCTTCGGGGTAAAGATTTATCGCTTCTAGAACGGCCTGCCTCGTATCAGCTAGTTGGTACGGTAATGGCGTACCAAGGCTATGACGCGTAGGGGAG
>CAZVYH010000025.1:0-5001 GCA_964631485.1 uncultured Candidatus Saccharibacteria bacterium | reverse complement strand
GTTGCGCACTGGACGTTTGACGGTGAAGACATGACTTCCAATGTTGTGGACCGTGTCGGTGTTCACCACGCTATCCTTATAAAAGGAGACAATGCAACAACAACCATTTCCGGTCCGCTTGGCCAGGCGCTTGTGCTGGACGGTGTAAATGATTTTGTGTTTGGACCTGTGATTGAAACAGCTGAAGTGCCGCCGTATTCGTTTTCTTTTTGGTTTAAAACAGATCAGCAAACACTCGGTTACTTTTTTTCACAATCAAACTCGATATATTCGTATATAGATTCTGCAGGGAAGGTGGGTTTTGTCACCTCCGTCTCGGGCACCGGCTCACTTACATCTCCGTTGGCATACGACGATGGTCGGTGGCATCACGCGGTTGTTGTTGCCAGTGCAAATAATGCCCGAGAGCTCTTTGTTGACGGCGCATCAGTTGACACAAACGCCGTCAATGTCGGAAATGGGGATATAAGCGCTTTTTTTGTTCTCGGGCAGCGTGCCGCGGTCAACTATTTCAACGGAGCGCTTGATGACTTTCGTATTTACAACAAAGCACTTTCTCTCAGTGATGTACGAAGGCTGTATAGTTTAGGTGCGGCAATGCGAATCGCATACGCACCGCTCATTGCAGAAAGTGCGCGGACGCGCATCGCGTCAACACCGGTCGTACCTGCGGGGCAAGGGCTTGTCGGGCACTGGACGTTTGACGGGAAGAATATGATTTCAAATGTGACCGATTCAAGTGGAAGCGGAAACACCGGGAAGCTGATTCTCGGTGCAACAGGAAACATAGCAACAACAACAAGCCCGGGTGTGTTGGGGCAAGCGCTACTGTTTGACGGTCTCAGTGACTATGTCAACGCGGGTGCGGTAGACGGTCTTGGGGGGACCAAAAATTTTACCGTGTCAGCCTGGGTAAAAACTGACACTCTCACGGGGGGCGACAGTAATTTGCGCGAGATTGTGTCTCAAAGTAACGCATTTTCAGCGACAACATTTATTCTTCGTCTCAACACGGCATCCGATTACATAGAATTTCTTGTCGGCGGTACAGCGGGTTATTCAGGTACAGCAAATTCAGGAGCAAGTTCCATTACCACAGATACGTGGTATCACGTCGCGGCCGTGTATGACGGTGCAAATTTGCAGATTTACCTCAATGGTACTGCCGCAGGATCTCCTGTTGCACGGACACTTGTGGTGGGGACCGATGCTGCGGAAATGCATATTGGCAACGCGTGGCGTGGCGGTATCAATGATAGATATTGGAGTGGAGCGATTGATGACGTTCGTGTGTACAACCGTTCTTTTTCAGCAGCTGAGATACGGCAACTCTACCGCACAGGGCAGCCGAAAAGTTTTGCAAGCAGACGGTTAAATCAGGCACCGACGCCAAGCAACGCGGGGATGTATCCGTACTATGCAAACTTAGGAGGGGGCGCACAAAACGTAACATTATATATGAATGCATGGACGGATCCTGACGGCGATGCGGTAACGGGGTACTATTTCGAGTTTTTTGCGAACAATTCCAACTGCATCGGTACGCCGACGAGCAATAGTGGGTGGATAGCGGACCCGACTGCCACCGGCGGGTATACCGTTAGTGTTGATGATGCAACAACAAACACATGGCGCGTGAAAGCCAAGGATGCAAGCGGTAAAGAGAGCGCGTGGAGCGAGTGTGTTGCCTTTGACAACAGTGGGGGCGGGAGTTGCCCGTATGTGTTCGGATGGGACGGGGAAAAATATCAATTTGAAGTAGATATCTTCGGTTCAGGCGGTCTTGGCTACAAAAAATGGGGTCTTGATGATTTTGTGCAGCCGACACCGAACAGGACATATGTACTCAAAAACACCGAACCGAAAAACGGCCTGTTTGAATGGCGCATCGTCGGCGATTTAGCGGAAGTGGATTATTTTGATTACTGGAGGATGTATTCGTATCACATCCCGGAGAACAGGGATATTATCGTTGAGTCGCCGACGCTCGGCTCCGGTGCAAACGCCAAAAGCATTCTTCACACCGTGAGTACCGAACCGCTTCTTCCTGAACGCGCGACACGGCTTGATACGCACAAAGATGTAACGGAAGACGTGCAGGCACGCGACGGCAAAAAAGTCATCATCAACAAGAATAAAAAAGAAACGTACGAGTACGAAATGATCGAAATAGATTTCGGGGATATTTCACAGTACCCGACAAAGAAACTTATCATCGGCGGCTCAACAACGTATCCGGTGACCGAAGAAGGTATTGCGCGCAAGCAACAGTTCGGACTTGAGTGGGGGCTCTTTGTGCAGGACGCGGAGGGAACGTGGAAAAAAGTGCCGAACAACCTGTACAGTCCGACGAAACCACTCTCGTTTGACAGCCTGATTGCCGTGGATATCTCAAAAATCTTTATTTCCAAAAATACAAAGATTCGTCTCCAGTATCTCTATAAGGTATACATAGATTACGTTGCACTTGATGTGACGGAGGATCTGCCGCTTACGGTCACGGAGGAACACCCTATTATTGATGCGGATTTACACGACTTTAACGGATGGCACGAGTTCGATAAGGATGGGCATACACCTGATTTCTATGACGTGGTTCCGTTGGAGGATGATTACGCGGATTTTCCCGGATATTACACAAAGTTCGGCAAGGTGGACGAACTCCTCGAGAAACGTGACGACAAGTTTGTAGTTATGGCTAAAGCAGATGAGGTGACGGTAAAAAACGCACCGCCGAACATTGAGCCTGCTGAGGGATACAAACGTGTATATATGTTGGATGTCAGCGGGTACTACAAAGCGCTCGGTAAGACGCAGACGGAAATGGCGGTTGAACCAATGCCGTTCTCAAACATGAGTGCATTCCCGTACCCCGAAACGGAGCACTATCCGGACACCCCCGAGTATCAGGCGTATCTTTCGGAGTGGAATACACGCTATCTTTCACCGGAAAAAGAAAGAAAAGCAGATTCGTTGCTGAATAATGTACAGGAACTGTTGTCGGGAGTTATTGTCGAATAACTCGGTGTATCCGGATACGGCAAGCCTTCTGTCGGTTTTATTTTCTTTTCATGTGTACTCTGGTACACTACTCAGGTAGTTTATTAAGTCCCGGACCGAAATATGGTTTGGGAAGTTAGCAAAGAAAACGTAAATTATGGAAGGAGCAAAATTGTACGTCGGCAACTTGAGTTACGACACGAGCGATCAGGCGCTTGGTCAGTACTTTGGACAAGCTGGCACGGTTGTTTCGGCAACTATTATCAAAGACAAGATGACCGGCCGTTCAAAGGGATTCGGGTTTGTCGAAATGAGCAATGCCGACGAGGCACAGAAGGCGATTGAGATGTTCCACGAAAAGGAATATGAAGGACGTCCTCTCACGGTGAACGTCGCACGTCCTATGACGGAGCGCGCACCTCGAAAATTCAACAACAACGACCGAAGCTGGTAGTATCCGCTTCGAACGAAAAGATGAACAAAAAACCGCCCGTTTTCGGGTGGTTTTTTGTTCTCCACACGTTCTCCCCAAGTATTTTTCAAGACTTTTGAGAAAGCACCACAAAACCTTTATTTTATAAGGGTTTTTTGTCTCATTTTTACCTTACAACAGACAGTTGTTTTTCGGGCCAAAAACCTTGACACCCTTATTTTGCTGGCTATAATAGGCACACCACGTATGAATACATCAGCTAACTGCATATCGACGCGGAGCATATAGATGCGCACATCCGGTGTGCCTCAGGAAATCTCCGCTTGAAAAAGCGGTTTTTTTGTTCTCGTACGGGGTTGATGAACTTTGACAACTGCATAGGTAGTAACAAAAAGAATCAAAAAATTCTTGTCCTTTTGAGTAGGACAAGAGCAGGTAGTTTCATTGGTTAATCTAGCTCCAATGGAACAATCAAGTAGAAATATGAAAGTAGCATGCAACCACTTGTAGGCGGTTGTATGCGAGACGGTTTTTAGATTTCCTAACGGGAGATTTAAAGGGCGTATGGTGGATGCCTTGGTTCAATGTAGCGATGAAGGACGTGGTGTAACTGCGATAAGCTTCGGGGAGGTGTTAAGCAACCTTTGATCCGGAGATCTCCGAATGGGGAAACCCTGTCGAGTAACCCTCGATAATTTCATAGCAATATGAGGAGCATACCTGGGGAAGTGAAACATCTCAGTACCCAGAGGAAAAGAAAACAATTGTCATTCCCTTAGTAGCGGCGAGCGAAACGGGAGAAGCCCAAACCACAGCGTGCTTGCACGAGGTGGGGTTGTAGGGCGGTAACGCCTGTCTTCGGACAAGGGGAAAGTTACAAAATGTGTTTTTAGCAGAATGCGCTGGAAAGCGCGACCCCAGAGGGTAATAGTCCTGTATGCGAAAAAAACACATCTTTCTAGTTACCGTTCCTGAGTACCTCAGGACACGAATAGCCTGAGGGAACCCGCCGGAACTAACCGGCAAGGCTACATATACATTGAGACCGATAGTGAACTAGTACCGCGAGGGAAAGGTGAAAAGAACCCCGGAGAGGGGAGTGAAATAGATCTGAAACCATATGCCTACAAGGAGTCAGCGCGGTCGCAAGACCGTCATGGCGTGCCTATTGAAGAATGAGCCAACGAGTTTATGCACACGGCGTAAGATAAGTCCTTTGTCGGATGAATCTGTAGGGAAACCGAGTGTGAATAGCGCGAACATAGTAGAGGTTAGAAGTCAGATGAAGAGGTTCGCCTCAGAGTCTGGCTTTCAACTTCTACTTTTAGTCGTCTGCATAAGACCCGAAGCTAGGTGAGCTACCCATGAGCAGGGTGAACTCTGTCGAAAGATGGAGGGAGGCCCGAACCGGTTGATGGTGCAAAATCTTCGGATGACTTGTGGGTTGGAGTGAAAAGCTTATCGAACCTAGTAATAGCTGGTTCTCTCCGAAACAGCTTTTGGGCTGGCGTCTAACGTACCTCTTGGGGGTAGAGCACTGGATGGTCTGGATAGGGAGAAATCTCGCT
>CAZVYH010000024.1:0-5581 GCA_964631485.1 uncultured Candidatus Saccharibacteria bacterium | reverse complement strand
GGATATACGGAAGTCGGATGGTACATACACGGGCCGACTCCGGGTGAGGAGGGACCTGCCGTTGTACTCGGACACGTTGATTCATATCAAGGTCCCGGTGTATTCATTTTTCTGGGTCAACTGAAAGAAGGTGACTACGTGCACATCGACAGAGAGGATGGCACCACCGCCACATTTCGAGTCACTGTGCTGGAGAGATACTCACGAAGCGACTTTCCGACGGAGAAAGTATACGGCGAGATAGATTTTCCGGGACTGCGCCTCATTACCTGCACGGGAACGTATGATCACGAAACACTGGAATATGATAAAGTATTAGTTGTCTATGCGACGCTTGTCGACCCTGAAGGGGGGAAGTAGGATATATACATGTTAACTGTCATGCGAAAACACCTCAAAGACTATTTCATTCCACACCACGGTAACGATCATAAACCGCACATGGTTCGTGACGCGAGTATTCTTGCGCTTACCACCATTCTGGTACTGACGTTCGGCTTTTCTGTTTTCCAGGCGCTTTTGATTCGCACAAGCGTAGAGTTTACCGCTGCGGTTGTTCCCGCGGTCCTTGTTGACCTCGCAAACGAAGACCGCGAAGAAGAAGGTTTGTCTGATTTGATCGTGAATCCCGTATTGGAGGAGGCCGCACGCATGAAGGCGGAGCACATGGCGGCGAATGAATATTTTGCACACACAAGCCCTGACGGGGTGAATCCGTGGTACTGGTTTTACAGAGCAGGATACAATTTTATAAATGCCGGAGAAAATCTTGCGGTGAATTTTGTTGACTCCGATGATGTTGAACAGGCGTGGATGGACTCCCCGGGACACCGAGAGAACATCATGAACGGTTCATTTACCGAAATCGGCATTGCGGCGGTTCCGGGCGAGTACAAAGGACGAAAAACAATTTTTGTTGTTCAGCTTTTCGGAACTCCTGCAAGTGTTATAGCTCCTGTTGCCGTTGCACAAGCGAACCCCGCCCCTGCATCCGCCGGTTTTGAAGAGGTGCAAGGTGTGTCTGTTGAGCAAGTGTCGGACCCGGCCCCGATAGAGGTTTCCGAGCCGGAGGAAACACAGGAGGTGTCGCTCACACAGGAGTTTGCCCCCGCACAACCGGCGAATACTGCCGGTGCATCAGCGGCGGAGAGGGTCATGCCGGTTGAACGGATTTCACACGCGAGCGCATGGCAGGAATTTCTGTCACAGCCACGCGCTGTTGTGCGCTGGGGGTATCTTAGTATCGGGCTCGCCCTCGCATTTGTGCTTCTTCTGATGGTGTTCTTTCAAGTACACCGTCGCCACTCACGTGAGTTTACGCACGGCGCCGCGCTTATTATTCTTATTGCTTTCTTGTCGTACTTCAACTACCTCCTGCTATCTAAGGATGTAATGATTCAGTAAGGTATGAGCCTTGAATCTTTTCATACACTAGAAACCTCAGAGCAACCGTTTAATGCTGAGTTTGGAGAAGAGTATGCGTCTCTGGTTCCTCCGGAATTAAAACAAGATCCTCTTGGGTATTTCGAGCGTTTTGGAATACCAATGAAAGGTGGAGAAAAGAAATATGACAAAAAAGGCTCTCTCCGCGATGATCCCAGTGCGGTACGGCAGCTGCCGGATTGGAAAGAGGGAGACAGGATTGTCACGCCGGTTGCGAAGAAGACAAACCGAGGAAAAAGTATGCTTAAGGAGACAGGAGAGCCTTTGTATGAATACAACCTTCTCCTGTATATTCAATCTCTTGGACTACCTGCCCCTAAACCGATTGGTTTCTTTGAGAATGAGCAGGAGAGTATTTTTTTGATGGAAAAGGCAAACGGTTATACAAAAAAAGAACTTGATGTTGTGATTTCAGAATGGGGTGCCGAGGATATACAACAACTGAAAAAAGACACTGAACGTGAAATGGCAAACCTTCAGAAGTTGTTTCTGGCAAACAACCTGGAGCGGTCTTGGAAACTAAACGATATGGTTTTTCAGGTTGATGTTGTGAATCGGCGGTTGACTGGTTTGATCCCCACTGATTTTGAAAGGACGCGGGTTTTGGTGACAGAATCTAACCCCGAACTAACTTGAGAGTCTAAGTGTGCCGCGTGCTCGCAGGTCGTTGTGTTCAGGTGAAAAGACTCCATAATGATCGGGGTTTTTTTCGTATGCAATGTATCCGGCAATACCGATCATAACGGCGTTGTCGGTTGAGAGTTCGTGTGTGGGAAGCAAGAGTGCAACATCAGGAAACTCTGTGGAGAGCATTTTTTTCATTTCTTCGCGCAGGTATGTGTTGGCAACGACACCTCCGCCGATGATGAGCGTCGGCGCGTTGTAATGCGCCAGTGCCTTCTGTGTCTTTGAAACGAGTACTTCCACCGCGGCATTTTCAAATTCCAGGGCTATTTCTTTTTTCTGCACGTCGGAAAGAGTGCCCAGTTTTTTGACCGCATAGAGCACGGCTGTTTTGAGTCCCGCGAACGAAAAATCAAAATCAGGAGAATCAATCATTGGTCGAGGGAGGTGTACGGATGGTACGACGGATTCTGTGCGTGACTCTTGTGCAAGACGAGAAATCTGCGGACCGCCGGGATAGGGGAGTCCGAGGAGGCGCGCAACTTTATCAAATGCTTCTCCGACGGCGTCGTCGCGCGTCTGCCCGATGAGTTCATAGGTTCCCCAGTCGTGTACGAGAATGAGTTCCGTATGACCTCCTGAAACCAAAAGTGCAACTGCCGGGAACCGAACGTCATGCGCCTCCGAAAAAACGGAGAGAATGTGCCCTTCCATATGGTTGATGGGAACAAGCGGGATGTTCCAGAAAAAAGAAAGTGCTTTTGCAAAGTTAATACCAACCCACAGCGCGGGCTCCAATCCGGGACCTTGTGTGACTGCTATGGCATCAAACCCGGGATTTGTCGGATGGTGTGTAAAAAAATCAATAAGTTGCGGGAGCAGTTCCGGTTCGCGATTGAGCATCGGTGTAAGAGTAGCGAATTTCTCATTATTTTCGACATTTCCTGAAGAAACGGGCAGACCGCTCTGTTCAAGGGCCAAAGCAAGCATGGGCACCAAATTGAGCTGGTGCTCTCGTTTTGCCACGTTCGGATAGACACCGCCGAACTGCGCGTGTTTTGCCACCTGAGAGTACAAACCCGTGCCGAGAACCGCGCAGGAGGGCTTGTGGGCGTCTCCAGAGCACTCCAGGATAGACACCGCCGTTTCGTCACAAGACGTTTCAATAGCAAGGATTTTCATAATTTTGTGCGCAGGAAAGCTTCTTTTACAGTGCAATAGTAGGCAGTATATGCGTTTTTTACCAAAACCTCCAGAGTAACTTGCATTTTATAAAAAATGTGTTATTATGTGCGCGATAGGTCATTGTCAAACCAATACAGACTTTACACAGTCTTTCACAACGAGGGAGGCGCGCAATGAACAGAATCAAAGAAACGATTACCACGTTGTTGTTCGCGGCGCGCTACTCGTTTTCGTTTTGCTGGAGAAACAGCAGGACGGAAACGCTCGCGCGGCTCATCATCTCCGTGGGAACCACGGTCACGATGTTTTTGAGCATCCAGGCAATCGGCGCCGTCATCAACGCCGTCCAAGTGTTGATGAAAGCGAAAACGGAAACCGCAACGAGTTCGGAGGTTGCCACAAGCGGCCTCTTGGGCCCGATGCTTTTCCTCGCCGGCGTACTGGTGCTCGGAGTGGTGCTGGGCAGATTCAACTGGTTTTATCGGAGCACCTGGAACCAGGTGCTTCGGTTCGCCAACCAGCGTGAGCTGAACAATCACCGTGCCACGCTCGATATCGCCAGATTCCGCAGTAAGGAATTCGACGACTTGTCGAGGCGCATCTCGGAGCTTCCGACGTCGTGGCAGACGAGAATCTGGTTCTCTGATGAGATGTTCAATCTCTTCACGACCTTGATTTCGTTTGCTCTCTTCGGCGCGTCGCTTCTCTGGTACAAACCCGCTTACGCAGTCATCCTAGTGCTCACCGCACTTCCGATGATGTTTGCGGAGTTCAAGTTTGTCGCCATGTGGTGGAACCTCTTCCAGGAGATGGTTCCTCATCACAAGAAGCGTCACATGCTGGAGAAGCCGTATCACGCACCGAACGCCTTTTTGCAGGCGCTGATGTTTAATCAGATGCCTGCGTTGGGTAAAGAAGTAGACATCAATGTCGGCGGCGTCCTGGACGCGTATCACCACGTTCGTAAAACAGGTGTCCGACGGGAGATGGTGACACACCTTCTCGCTATTGCGGGTTTGTGCGGTGTCGTTGTCCACGCGGTGTACTCGACGGTTGCATTTGCTGGCGGCGAAATCGGAACGCTTACCATCATCATTGCGGCGGCACGGACATTCCAGGGAAACCTTGAATCAATCGTGTCGCTCATCGCCGACCAGTGGAACAACGCAAAGGGGGTTCTTCTCATCGAGAAGGATTTTCTCGGCATGAAGCCGCTGATTCAGACGCCGTATCCGGTCGTTCCGAATTTCAACGTCGTTCCGACGATTCGGTTTGATAACGTGAGCTTCGCATATCCCGACACCGACAAACAGGTGTTGAAGAATGTGAGCTTCGAGATCAGACCGGGCAGCAAAGTTGCCATCGTCGGAAAGAGCGGAAACGGAAAGTCGACGATTCAGGCGCTTCTCATGCGCCACTACGACCCGACGTCGGGCGCGGTGTATGCAGGTGACGTCAATCTGCGCAACATTGCGCCCGAAGTATGGAGCAACGTCGCCTCGGCACTGTCGCAGGAGTACGCGGTACTCGAACGGCGGGTCGGTGAGGAAATCGCCTCATCCCGTCTCGGACAACCGATTGACATGGAAGCGGTTGCCGTCTCCGCCCGGTTCGCCGAGTTTGACGAGGTTGTGAGTGCGGATCCGAAAGGGTACGACTCGCAAATCGGCGTTGAGTTCGGCGGGCGCGATTTTTCAGGCGGCGAACGGCAGCGTCTTGCGCTTGCTCGTGTCCACTACCGCGGAACGCCGATTCTGGTTCTCGATGAGCCGGATGCAAAACTTGACCCTGAGTCGGCTCAGGACGTCATTGACCACGTGTTTGCCCTTCAAGGCGTCACTGTGGTCTTGATCACCCACCATGTCGCCCGCGCAGAGCGGTGCGACAACATCATCGTGATGGGAAGGAAAGGAGAAATAACAGAAGAGGGGACCCACCAAGAGCTCATGGCTCAAGGCGGCGTCTACGCCTCAATGTACACAAAGGACCAAGAACGTCTTGGTCCTGAATCATAGACGCGGCACCTGTTGCCTCGTCATAACTACGCACCGCGTTTGCCCAGGGGGCAGGCGCGGTGTTTTTCATATGTATAGAAAATACTGCGGAGACGGGAGGATTCGAACCTCCGATCCGGTTTCCCAGATGCCGGTTTTCGAAACCGGTGCCTTCAACCACTCAGCCACATCTCCATTGATTGGCGGCTTATTCTAACACTTTTTTGATATCTGCTCCAGAGACAGCTCCTTCGCGCTTTATGATGACAGGATCCTCAGAAGCAAGCACTACCGTCGAGACTGGGCCGCCATTGAGTGTTCCTCCATCGATCCAT
>CAZVYH010000023.1:0-5701 GCA_964631485.1 uncultured Candidatus Saccharibacteria bacterium | reverse complement strand
CGGAAGCTCCTCAAGCTTCAGGCGCTCGGCGGAATCCGTGTCGCGTCCTTCCTCGAGGGGAAGGTCGAGGGGGTCCTGGCCTCCCTGAAGATGGTGCTCAGCAACACCAAGACCAGCGACGATGACTTCCCTCCGGAGCTCGGCAAGATCCTGGAGGAGATGGCGCGGGATCTCGCGGACGTGGACGACGACTTCGACGAAGAGGATGAGCTCGGCATCGACTGAAGCTCGAGCCACGAGATGGCGGTAACAGGCGGGTGGACCTAGGTCCTCCCGCCTCGCTTTTTTTCCGTTTTTTTTACAACCACTTTCTTTTTTGTATCACCAAGCAGTTTCTCAATTTCTATAATTTCATCACGCAGAATTGCCGCTGTTTCAAAATCCAACACCTTCACTGCGTCATTCATTTCCCTTTCTTTCTGTTTGAGTATGTATTTGAGATTCTTTCCTCCCGCAGTATCAAGCGCCACAAGTTCGGCGACCGTTGCCCCATGCTCACGCATCATGTAGTCCGTAATGTCGGAGATTTTTTTGTGAATGGTCTGCGGTGTAATGCCGTGCTTCGTGTTGTACGCGACCTGAATCGCACGGCGCCGATTTGTCTCTCCGATTGCACGCTCCATAGAACCCGTCATGGTGTCAGCATACAAAATGACACGCCCGAGCACGTTTCGCGCCGCACGCCCGATGGTTTGAATGAGCGACGTCTCGGAGCGCAAAAATCCTTCTTTGTCGGCGTCCAGTATTCCGATAAGTTCCACCTCCGGCAAATCAAGTCCTTCACGCAGTAGGTTCACACCGACAATCATGTCAAACCCGCCGTCTTTGGAGCCTCTTCTGAATTTTGTCAGAAGTTCAATGCGTTCAATTGTTTTAATATCACTGTGCAAATACTCGGCGGCAATTCCCTTCTCTTTCAGGTAGTCAGCGACGTCTTCCGCCATGCGCTTGGTGAGCGTCGTCGCAATTACCCGAGCACCGCTTGCAATCACCCTTTCCGCTTCCGCGATAAAATCATGCACCTGTCCCACATAGTTTCCCTTTGCCTGAATCGGTCGCACAAGCACTTCCGGATCAATGAGGCCCGTGGGGCGGATAATCTGCTCCACGACGTGCCCCGCGCTTTTTTCCAATTCATAGTGCCCGGGTGTCGCCGATGTGTAGAGCACCTGACCGACACGCTCTTCAAACTCACTGAACTGCAGTGGCCGGTTATCAATCGCCGACGGAAGCCGAAATCCGAATTCCACGAGTGTTTTTTTGCGCGAGCGGTCTCCTGCGTACATGCCGCCGATTTGCGGAACAGTCACGTGCGATTCGTCGATGACGGTCAGAAAGTCGGGTGTGCCGTCAGCTTTCTTCGGAAAGTATTCCAAAAGCGAGAACGGCGGTTCACCGGGCGCGCGGCCGTCAAAGTGCCGGGAATAGTTTTCAATACCGCTCACATAGCCGACCTCGCGAATCATGGCAAGATCGTATGAGGTGCGCCGTTTCAAACGCTCCGCCTCAAGCGGTTTCCCTTCTTTAATAAGCTTCTCAACGTGTTCATCAAGTTCTTCTTTAATACTAGCGAGCGCTTTCTGAACATCTTCTTTGTTGGAGACAAAATGTTTTGCCGGAAAAATGAAAACCGACTTCGCCTCGCTTCGAATAACGCGTGACACCGCATCAATAACAGAAATTGATTGTATACGGTCCTCGGACAAATCAATGCGATACACCACTTTTTCGTTCACCGGCATAATTTCAACGGCATTTCCTATCGCGCGGAAAAACCCCGGCTTCAGATCGCTGTTTGTCCGCTCAAAATAAATACGTACAAGTTCGCGAATCAGCGCGGAGCGGTTCATGGCCGCACCCTGTTCAATGTGTATATGCACTTTTTCGTACTCTTCGGGACGGCCGAGGTTATAAATACACGACACTGAGGCAACAATGATGACATCTTTGCGCGTAAGCAATGCCTGTGTGGTCGCGTGACGCAGACGGTCAATTTCTTCGTTTATCTGCGCTTCTTTTTCAATGTAGGTATCCGTCACGGGAACGTACGCTTCCGGCTGGTAGTAGTCGTAGTACGACACAAAATAGTGCACGGCATTTTCAGGAAAAAATTCACGGTACTCCTGCGCTAATTGCGCCGCGAGCGTTTTGTTGTGCGCAATCACCAGCGTCGGTTTGCCGATTCGTGCAATGACGTTCGCCATCGTGAACGTCTTTCCTGAGCCGGTCACGCCCAACAGCGTCTGGTGGTGCACACCGTCCCGCACCCCTCTCTCAAGGGTTTCTATTGCCTTTGGCTGGTCGCCGGCGGGTTCGAAGAGACTATGCAGTTTGAACGGATTTTCGGCCATACGGGCATTATACCGTCTTTCGGCGGCACATGAGGTGGTAAAGCCACTTCCAGGCCACCTGGAGCTTTAAATCCCAGCGTACAACCGAAAAGACGTAAATAATGTGAGCTATGTGCCACGCAAGAAACCCTGAAAATTTAAAGCCGAAAATCTCGGCCAGTCCGTAGTGTTTCCCTATCGGCATAAGAAATCCGCGTGTTTGTGCCTGAAACGATTTCGGCTGTATACCGCGTAAAAGTCGGAGAATATTTTTCCCCGCGTGTTTCCCTTCCATGACCGCAAACTGTGCCTGCATGCCGTACGTACCGCCGTCTATTTTTGGAATACTCGCAACATCTCCGACAATAAAAACGTGTTTTTGGTTTTCAAGGTGTAGTTCAGGCATCACAGTGATTCGCTCACGGTCGTCATACGAAACAGGCGGCTGTCCCGCAACAGGAACATGGGCGCCCGCAACGCCGCCGGTCCAAATGACGGTACGCGTCGGAATTTCTCCCGTCTGAGTGAGAATACCGTCACGTTTAATTTTCAATACCTCCGTGTTGTGGTGTACCTGAACGAGAGGGAGCATTGCAAGCCGTTCCTGCGCTTTTTGACCGAACCATACGTGCCCGCCGAGTGTGATTTGTTCCCTGTTATTAATGAGCACAACGCGCATATGTCCGCACACGCCCGCGTGCTGTTCTGAAAGTTCGTTTGAAAACAGATTTGAAAGCTCCCCGACAAGCTCGACACCCGTCACACCGGCGCCGACGCACACAAACGTCAGCAATTCGTCTCTTTTTTTTGCGTCTGTTGTGTTTTGCGCTTCACGAAATTGCGCAAGAATGTGGTCTCTTATTTTTTCCGCATCAGAAAGCGTTCGTAGGCGCATCAAATACGTGTCCGCTCCGGGAATATTAGGCAGTGCGGGCACAGAGCCCGTAGCAAGCACAAGAAAATCAAATGGGAGTATGGTGTGTTCCCCATTTTGTGATTCAACGGTTACACATTTTTTATCCGCATCAACAAAGGTTACTCTGCCGTGGAGCAATTCATTCTTCGGACATGCAATATACTTTGAGAGCGGCCACGCTACGACATCACTCGGAAGCCCGAATGTTGCAACTTCATGAATGAGCGGAGTGTGCACAAACTGCTCGGTATCGGAAATAAGCAGAAGCTCAAACGAACCGTCACGACATTTGCTGAGTGTCCGGTATGCGGAAACGCCCGCAAATCCTCCTCCGACGATGATAATGCGTTTTGTAGGAGCCGTCTCCATAGGTACCATTGTATACTACCAAAAAACGGCTCAAATAAAAGGTTTTTTGAGAGAAATAAAGTTTTTATAAACTCTTCTTAAAAAATACTAGACAAAAATAAAGCTTGTGTGGTATAGATTTTACAACATTATATGAAAATCTTGGTCATAGAAGATGAAGCCGTTATACGCTCCGTCATACGATCAACACTCCAGGACGAGTTTTTCACCGTCGATACCGCTTGTGACGGTGAAGAAGGGGCCTTCGCCGCAAAAACCAACGAATACGACCTCATTATTTTAGATAACATCTTACCGAAAAAAGACGGCATCTCCGTGTGTCGTGAAGTTCGCGGGTGTGGCAAGACCACACCCATTTTGTCACTTTCTGTCCAAGGTGATACCACAACAAAAGTAAACCTACTGGAGGCCGGCGTGGATGATTATCTTACAAAACCTTTTTGTGTTGATGAACTCATTGCCCGTGTCCGCGCGCTCCTGCGCCGACCACATAGAGCACACGAGGATATACTAGCCATCGACACATTAACACTTGATTCTCAGCGTCATGTCGTCAAACGCGGAAAAGAAACGGTGACGCTCACCAGAAAAGAATTCATACTCCTGGAATACCTTATGCGCAATGTTGATTACGTCGTCACGCGCGGAATGATAATGGAACATGTGTGGGAACGTGATGTTGATCCGTTTTCAAACACCATTGAAGCACACATTCTAAGTCTCCGTAAAAAGATAGAACGGCCCGGACGCCAAAAGCTCATCCATACCATACCGGGGCAAGGTTATAAACTCGCTCACGTTGTATGAAAAAACACTATTCCACCGACGGCACGCCACGCCGTCTTTTTCTTACAAAAAGATCCGTCTCAACATCTGATGTCCCGACGAACGCAACCGACATCTTTACGGATATATCCCACGCACTTCAGACCCCACTCTCATGCCTCATCGGAGAACTACAGCTCCTGGAAAGGAAACATTTGCAGGAAAACCAGGAGCACATACGCAAGTGCGAAAAAATCATCCACAACATGTCAGCGCTCATTCACAATGCCTTATACATGTCCCGACTTGAACAAACCGAATTTGAAAAGTATATGACGAACGTGAGCCTCACGGAACTCATGTACGAAATTGTTGAATACACGGAAACACTCATTAACGAACGGCGAGTACTGCTTCACGCCGATATCCAGGAAAACGTTTGGGTGCACGGTGTGCGGGAAAAAATTGAGGAACTCGTCGTCGCGGTGCTAAGCAACAGCATTAAGTACACAAAACCGCGCGGAAAACGGACACTTTCCGTCACCCTCCATAAAAACGGGACACATGCGGTTATACACGTAAAAGACAACGGTATCGGCATTGCTGAGGAAGACTTACCGCACATTTTTGATAGGTTTTATCGTACTCCACACGCCAGTGCGCAGTCAGAACGAGGAACCGGACTCGGGCTCGCTATAGCGCAAAAAATCGCCGAAAAACACAAGGCGACCATAACCGTTGAAAGCACACTCGGAAAAGGAACTCACGTGCGAATTCTCTTCCCCGTACAAACAAAAAATCCGTAGCACTTTTACTTTTGTATGTTGTCAGAAACAACCACGCCGTCTTCCATATGAATAACACGCTGTGCATAGACGGCATATTCAGGTTCGTGGGTCACCATCACAATTGTCTGACCTTCATCGTGTAGTTTTTTCAATACCTTCATCACACTGTCGCCGGACGCGCTGTCGAGGTTTGCCGTCGGTTCATCCGCAAAAAGAATATCGGGGTCAGGGGCAACGGCGCGCGCGATAGAAACACGCTGTTGTTCACCTCCTGAAAGCTGACTGGGGCGATGATTGTGAACATGTTCCAGCCCGACTGCATCAAGCGCTTCGTGCGCCTTGCGGGCCGCGTCCGTGCGTGCCATACCCCGCATCAAAAGCGGAATAATAACGTTGTCCTCGGCGGTAAGGTCAGGTAAAAGTGCGTAATCTTGGAAAATGTAGCCGAGTTTGCGCAAACGAAAATCAGTACGCTCCTTCTCGGTAAGGGATTCCGTTGAAATACCGTCAAGCGTAACGGCTCCTTCCGTCGG
>CAZVYH010000022.1:0-5962 GCA_964631485.1 uncultured Candidatus Saccharibacteria bacterium | reverse complement strand
TGTGCCGACTATTCCTATGACGACAAGCGCCGCAAGAACGCCGCGATGAACCATATGAAGAGAGTGTTGCTGTTTTTTATACTGTGTTGCTTCCATATATTATGAACGTCCCTCCGTTGCTTCCCTGTGTTCTTCGTGGTCATGCTCGTACACGCGCCTGAGAAGAATCATCTCAAAGACAAGGAGTCCGACGACGCCTAGGATAAGGAGAATAATTACCATGAGAAGCATTTCAGGGATACCGATACCGCCCACTGTCACTTCAAACGCCTGTGTCGGCGGTGTTTCTACGCCCTCCACAACCGCTCCGAGCCAAAATTGGTACGGAATACCACGAAGAGAACCTGACAGACCGGATAAAACAGCCGCCTGCATGAGAGGCACAAGATTTTTTGTTGAACCGTATCGATAGGAAAAGTTTCCGGCTTCATCGCTGGCAATGGTGTACTGTTTCGGTTCACCTGCAGGATGTTTAAGCCAGATGTGCACCTCCGCGTTCGGATAGGTAACCCCCTGCACAAAGAAATCCTTCAAAGAGTCGGGGCGGTTTGTGTATCCGGTCACCACCGGCGGTCGCAGAGACCCGAGCACCAGTGCTGAGGGGTCAACAGGAAGTTCCATTTTTCCGTCATCTCCGCGGACAATCGGCGAAGAAACACCGGAGATTTCATACCGCGCATCGGCGAGTGTTTCCAAAACGTTCGTACCAAACCCGTCGTTGGCGAGTGTGAGTCCTGAAGAAAATGAGATGACCGGAGAACCTGTAGCACGCACTTCAAAATACACCGTGAGCACTTTGCCGCGCCCGGAAAAACCGGGATTAAGCACAAGTCCTTCAAACGACACTTCTGACGTCTCCGCGGAAATGCTCGGTTGCTGAATCCACAGCGTCACAATTGAATCATTTTTTTTAACCGACGTCGGAACAACGAGTGCCTTCGGAAAAACAAGAGTCCCCGAAATTGCGTTAATGGTTTCTCCGTTCGTGTCGACGATAACATCAACCGGAATAATTGATCCGACCGCATACGTACCGCTGCTCGGATTGAGAAACAGCGACGAAGCATCCGCCTGTACACAGGGAACGAACAAAAGGGCTACAACAAAGCCCCGAAAAAGGATATCAGTTACCCTCGGAAGTTTTTGTCCGAGCCATACGAGCATAGTGGTGATGTTTTCGCCGAATCAAAACCGTCATTAATAATACCACCAATGCAAGGAAGACGAGAGTGTAGAGGGCGCGTTCAAGTGGAGAGCGCGCGTCGCCGTCATACCGCACAACGGTGCTGTTTCCTGCGTTATCGGTCGCACGGACAAAAATATTTTTTGCAGATTCATCGGAAAGAATGAAGGGGCTTTCTCCGCGCACCCACAACAGTTCGTTGGGTACATCATTGTCCGTTTCTTGCACCTCATAGTGGCTCATGCCGCTCTGTTGGTCTTGTGTGGCAAAAATAAGCACCCGCTTCCCTTCAAACATTTCATCGTTTTCAATAAGCACCACTGAAAATGATTCAGGCGGAGTTCTGTCTACCTCTTCGGTATTTACCACTTCGTCACCGGAAATAATGACCTCCACTGTTTTCTCTTCCGTGCGTGCTTCCTGGGGCACACCTTCGCCGTCATTGAGAAAAACAGTGAAGTTCGGAACACGCACCGTCGCAAGACCAGGCTGAACTCCCGATACAATAATGCGGGCAATTGTCCCACGTCCGGTAAATCCTCCCGGGATAATGCCCGAGAAATGGATAACCCCCCCGGAAGCTGACGGTGTTTCGGTCCAAAAACCGACAACAGAATCACCGTCCTGCACGCTTTTCACACTAAGAAATTCTTCAGGCACCGCCACCTCACCCTCAAGGGTGTTAATCTGCTCGCCTTCTGTATCAAGAGAAATAAGAATAACTTTTGTACCGCCGACGGGAACCGGCCCTGTCGGATAGACAGACACAACGGCCGCCGACGCAAGAAGCGGTCCGAAAAAAAGAAACAGTGTGAGTAAGATATTTTTTTTCATAGTAGACATAATCGTAGTCTGGTTTTCATTACCCGGTCCAGTAGAACGTGAGGATACTGAAGTCAGACAACGTAACGTTTCCGTCATTGTTGAGGTCAAACTTCACCGGCACATTGTCCCGTTTGTGCCAGTACGCGAGTATTGAGAAATCAATGAGGTTGACGCGCCCGTCATTGTTGAAATCGCCGCGAAGCACACGAGGTCCGTACTCTTCAACAAAACGCAAAGCGGTACCGAACGGACTGCGCATATCGCCGACCGCCGCAAGTGACCTAAGCGTCGTCCGTGCCTCTTTCAGGAAATCCTTTGAAAACACAAATTCGTAGTACCCCGTCTCTGACGTTTCCACCGTTCGAGTTTCTGTTTCAAATCCGCCGCTGCGGGTAATGGTGACAACAACGGTCGCATTCGGAAGGGTTACTCCGACAACGCGGACAAGCGAGTCATCATCCGCGGGTTCAAATGAAATAGTCGGCGGAATGAAAATACCCTGCAGTGACACGAGTGACTGTCGCGCATGAAATACAACGGGAAAAGAAAGCACGCCCGACCGCACGCCGTTTTCATCAACGCCGTACAGTGTCATGTTGTATGAACCGAACGGAATGTCGGAAAGCGTTATGGAAAATACACCGTCTTCATCGACGTTCATCTCTCCCGCCCGCATACCGTCGCGAAGAACGTACACAACCCCGCCCGGATGTGCAAAACCGGTGATACCCAGTCTCCCTGCCGTCGCATTGATACTCCCGCTTGAACTGTCGTCATCATCGTCGTCATCGTCTCCCCCGCCCGGTATTGCAAGACTTGCCGGTGATGATGTGCCGATAGGATTTCCGAATGTATCATGTACCACCGTTACAAAATAGTATGTCGTACCCGCGGTAAGTCCTGTTGACGTCGCAACGAGGTCCGTCCCCACGGATGTATAAGAGTACGGACCGGAAGAATTGGTGCTGATGCCGTATGTGTAACTGCCGACGCTCCAGCCGAGATACGCCTGCGCAGCCGTCCAGTTCACCACGGCGGTGTCAGCTCCGAAAAGTGATGCGGTCAGTGTCGGTGTCGTCACGAACGGAAAATACAAAAAACCCGAGCGGACGCCGTACCCGGCCGACGAGCTCGTTGCTATCGCGGGCTGTGAAATGCTCCCCCACAGTCCGAAACTTGTTGACGTTCCATAGCCGGATGAAAACATCACCGGATCAAGAATGCGGTAGTTTGATGACGTATACTCATCTGCACGTGCAAAAAGGGCACCACCTACAATTCCGCACAAGAGAAAAATAAAGAGAAACCTTTTCACAAAATAACACATTACTCTGAAGAACCCGTCTGGGGAACAATTGGCGTCGTATCACTAATATTAAGACGGATGATGTTGAGCACCTTCTTTGCCACCGGGTCATACAGCACCGCCGTTCCGGCTGCTTGATAAATAAGCACTTTGTCTCCTTTCTTTGCATCACGAAATGCCGGTTGGTTTGCAAGCAACGACGGGTCGGTAACTGTTGCAAGCGTCGGAGTTTCGTTTGCAGGAAGCACGATAAGCTTGGAGACTTCCTTCACTATCTGGGAAACTTCATCCTGAGCCGCTTTTTCAGGACCGTTTGCAAGCGAGCGGTATTTGGAGAAAAAGTACACCGTCGTGCTGAAAAACAGCAGGACAAGTGCACATAAGACAAGTAATGTTTTAAGGTAGGTTTTGTTCATATGCGTTTTTTATACGTTTATCATGCGTAGTATACCACCAGACAGCCACTGGTCTCCACACACCTATTCCCTCCCGTACTCAGAATCAACCTCTTTATACACAAATGCCGACACCTCTTGAATCGCAGTAACAAGTTTTTGCGTATCGTTTCCCCGCGTCATGACACACAGAAGATACGGATATTTCGGGTAGTACACGATACCGCAGTCATGAAACTGTCGCATTCCCCCGGCGTTTTTCCGTTCCCCGAATTTATGCGCAATGGAAATATCTTTCGGCACCCCCTTGTTTAATCCGTCGGCAAAACGCACCTGCGTCAGCAGTGAGAGAGCGTATTCTGAATCGGCAAACGACAAAAAAGATGTGTTGTAGAGAATGCGGAAGAATGAACTGTATTCCCGCACCGTCATTTCTTTTGACGGGTCTTCAATAACTGACGGATCAATACCAAGAAGTGTAAATAAGTCAGTGTAATACCGCGAAGGCATGTGGTTGTATAAAAGCATGTACGCCTGATTGTCAGAGTAGACAACCGCCCGCTCCAAAAGCTCCTTGACGGTATACGAGCGGCCGACAACTATGCGGTCTTCGGGCGCAAATTCCTGTACATACCCGACGTCAAACGGCTTTTCAAAAAAGAGAACCTCATCCAAAAGCCCTGCTTGTTGTTCGCTCCAGTAGAGGTATGCAATAAGAAGCGGTACCTTCAAAAGGCTTGCCGGGGCAAATGAATCACTGTAACCGTAACTGATAACCGGTCCGTTGTTTAAGTCACGATAATATACGGCGATATCCGCAACACTGTCTGATGCTATGAGTTCCTCAGCAAACTCCTCAAGTTCTTTTGAAAAATTTTTCTTAGGAACGGCAATGGAGTCCTGTGCAATCTCACACTCAAGAAGTGCGTTGGTATATTTACCCGCTCCGACGCGAAGTTCGCCGGAAGGAAATGCGTCTGTATGCGGCTGACGTGGAAAAAAGTAACCCAACAAAATACCGGCACAAAATACTCCAATAAACAGAAAACTTTTTTTACTGAGTAGTTCTTTCATACCAGTTCTTTATTACAACTGAGGATCGGCAGGCTGTGCTTCCGGTGCGGGTTGCAAAACAGGTTCCGATACCGGTTCAGGGGCCGGTTCCGGCGCCGGCTCAACCGAAGGAGTAGGTACGGGTTCTGCTGCAGGTTCCGAAGGCGGAGATGTTACCGGTATCTCAGCGGGAGGTGTAGCCGGGGGTTCGACAGGAGGTTCCGCGGGAGATTCGACAATCGGTTGTACCGGCGGCTCAACAACGGGCGCTTCCGGAGAAACTGGCGAGAAGAATGTGATGGCATCTTTCACCAAAAACGCAGTCCACGAGAATGGGATATCGGCAATTGCAGGATCACCCAAACGGATGGTGAATCCGGCGGGAGTTGCCCCCATGACGGCAAAATCAATTCCCGCATTCAGAATCTCATCAACACTTGATGTGCTCGCCTCTTCAAACGCAATAGTTGCATTTACAATCGGCGTAAAGAGGTATTCATTTTCAAACGACACAGTCACTTCCTGCGCACCCTCTCGAATAACCGCAAATCCGGCAGTGTCGGTGTTGAGATACGGACTCCCGAAGAACTCGACGTCATTCATAACCGCAATACTGCCTCCCGAAGAACCGATTTCATTTACAACCAGCGCGCCATTGAGGATAAGCGGTCCTCCTCCGGCGGTAATCGCTCCGTTATCAAAGGTAAATGCGCTCTGTGCATTGGCAAGAAAAGCGGTTGTTGTTGTTGAGAGAAATGCTTGAAGCTGTGTAAGAACCTCCTGCATTGAACCGATTGTCGCGCGCGTTGTTGATGCGGATTCAACAAGTCCGGCAAATCCCGCCTGCAGTTCGCTGATGACCGGCGCAGAAAGTGTTGCGGTTGTGATATCAAGCGCAAAGAGCGTTGACAGCGTTGTTGTCCCGACTCCTGCTGTATCGCCCACGGGCATACCGTTTATAAGCAGTCCGCCGGATGAAATAATTCCGGCAAATGTCGCATTGCCCTGCGCATCAAAGACAATCGGCGCGGAAGACGTCGCAAGCTCATCTGTGGTCGTGCCTGTCACACCAACGCCGAAGAATGTGATTGTACCATCGTCATTGGTGCTCAAAATATTTGAAACTTCAACGGTGTTTGTAATCACACGCGGTGTTATCACATCAAATGCCGCAACAAGTCTGTCGGTGAAAATCTCAGA
>CAZVYH010000021.1:0-6653 GCA_964631485.1 uncultured Candidatus Saccharibacteria bacterium | reverse complement strand
CGAATCCCTCCCTCTCCGCACCCGATGCCAGACTCGTTTCGAAAGATTATTTGGAATCAGTATAAAAAACACGGTCGGCACGCGCTTCCGTGGCGAAAAACGCGCGACCCCTACAAAATACTTGTATCGGAAGTCATGCTCCAGCAAACGCAGGTAGACCGCGTCATACCGAAATACGCCGCATTTTTGAAACAGTTTTCATCTTTCAAAAAACTCGCGGATGCAAAAACGGCGGATGTCGTCCGCACATGGCAAGGACTCGGATACAACCGGCGCGCCCTTCATTTGAAACGTGCCGCTGAAACTGTTGTGAAAAATCATAACGGAAAACTTCCGTGTAATTTTGACACGCTTGTTTCCCTTCCGGGAATCGGTCCGTATACGGCGGGCGTACTCATGGCGTTCGTGTGGAACAAGCCGGTAGCGTGCATCGAAACAAATATCCGCACAGTATTCATTCACCACTTTTTTTCTCCGACAAAAAAAGTATCTGATAAAGAATTATTCCCTTTGATTGAAAAAACACTTGACCGAAAAAATCCTCGAGAGTGGTACTGGGCACTCATGGATTATGGTTCACATCTCAAAAAGACACTTCCCAACCCGAGTCGAAAAAGCGCCCACCACGCACAACAAACACCGTTTAAAGATTCAAACCGACAGCTACGTGGAAATATATTGAAACTCGTATCTCAAAAAAATATTTCTGAGAAAACACTTTTCACGAAAATAAAAAGAAAACCAATTGAAATACGGAGTGCACTTAAAGCTCTCACGAAAGAAGGATTCATAAAAAAGAGAGGAACAAAAATTTCCCTTATATAAAGAAGACCCCGCTTCGTCCGATAGGACTAGGCGGGGTTTGACCATGCCGGGGATTCGAACCCCAAAACACGGCCTTGAAAGAACCTCAGAACATCCAGATGGCGGACACCGTCGGCGTCGCCGGGATGGCGAACCGACCCGTCTGGCTATCGCTCTCCGAACGCAGGAGTGACACCTGCAGCTTGACCCAAGAGGTCCGGTAGAACACCTTGGGCCTCACGTAGACGGAGTAGCGCTCCTTGTCCGAGGCGATGACGCCGACGGAGGAACCCAGACCCCACGGTCCGTTCTCGTACTCGTACGAGAACTCGCCGTAGAAGTACAACCGATCCCCGTCACCGTAGGCGGTGTGGTACGTACCCACGTACTGACCGCCCGCCTCGAACGACCATCTGTCCGAGAGATCCCGACTGAGAGACCCCATCGGCCCGATGAACGTGGACGACTGCCCACCCCGATACGGCGGGCCGTAGAAAACCTCGGTTCCCACCAGACCATCCCAATCACCCAGAGTGAACTTCTTCTGGATGATCAGATCACCGAAGCCGGCGATGACGCCGGATTCGTGGGTTCCGATCTCCTCAACACCGAGAACGAGGATGTCCCAACTGTCGTCACTGTAGGACACCGACAACCCTGCGATGGGATCATCGGATGCCACGCTCCCGAAGGCCTTGAAGGCCGACCGGGTTGCGTAGTACATCTCGACCGTCCACGGCTTGTCGGGCTCCGCCGACTCGCCACCCTCCAGACCGACGATGCCGAGGTCCGGCACACCGGTCATGATGGAGGACGTCAGGATCAACTGCTCCACGTCGACATCCGTCTCCTGTCCGTGAGCCGCTCGGCTCCCGACGAACCCGCAGGCCACCGGCAGCACCACGAGCAGGAGGATGGCGGTCAGAGCCAACATCCTCGCGATGGTCTTCTTCTCCTTCTTGTTGGCCTTGGCGGCCAAGTTCATGCGCTCCTTCACGTCTGCCTCCTTCTTGGAAAAAGGTCGACGACATTGTCGATGATTCCTTGTGTTCTAAGGATTATTATAGCAAAAATAAAGTATTTGTCAATACCACCCACGGACTCATTCGTGGGAATGAGCTTGTGGTTCTTGTCCACATTACAAATGGCTCGCTTCAAGTGCCCTATTTATTTCAATGAGCGCTTTTTGGTGCACCGGAGCAAATGCGGTGATATGTTCCTGAGAAAAAAGATACGGCCGTGAAAGATGCGCCGTGTATGCCGTATTACTTTGGACATACCCGAGTTCGTGGAGAATACGCAACACAAACAATACTTCAAACGAACGCAAAGTATCGCGGTGTGTCTCAGTGTTCTCAAGGGCCGACAAACCTTCCCACACGAGATCAAACAGCGCGCTTCCCTGTTCTTCCCCGACGACAAGCCGGCGCACCAGCAGCAGCACGCGTGTCGCGAGCATTCGTTTCTGCACGTCATCGTGTGCCGTGTACACGGAAGAAAGCGGGGTGACATTCGTAATTCGCCATCCGTCACGCGAACGCACGAGTGAAATATCCGACACGGAGGAAAACTGCAGACCGTACCGATGACGCGAGCGAACTTCACGCGACGACTGGCACCGTGCAAACACGACGCCGATATCGGACGTGAACAAGCGATACAAACGGCTTGCCTCTCCCACATTGTGGGCGCTGAGTACAATCGCCTTTGTGTGATGCTTGGAATACATGCGCAGTAGAAAAGAGGGGTAGGAAGTAGAAAATGAAATTAGATTTTGAAAATATACTGTTCACTGCCGGTGTCCCCGACGGAAACCGCCAAACCGGACAAATTTGTTGATTTCATGAGCGCTTCTTTGTTGGATTCAATAAGCTGTTTTCCCTCTTCGTTTGTGGTAATTGAAAGGGCGGGCGTATCAGACGCGGTTAAACCTGAAACCTTTCTGAAATCCTGTATGGCCCGCATCAAATCCCGCACCTCTCCCTCTTTCTTCAACTCAGGTGTGACATGTGTATCAAGTTCAACATCCCATCCTGTATCTTCTTTGAACAAAACCTCCTTCACATTTATTTCATCCGCGATAAGCGCGACGAGTTCGGGGTACTTGTGCAGTGTAAGGTTGCCCCCGCGAAGCGACAGAGACGCGAGCGGCTGACGAACCTTCACTCCTGCGGCCATGCGCGCCTCAAGTGCTCGTGAAGCAACTTCGCGTGTTTTTTGCATACCTTTAATGATTTCTTTTTCCTTCTTTGTCTCGTGACCGAACATACCCGTATCCGCGTGCGGCCACGACTCCAAATGCACACTTTCCTTTTCTCCTCCCGCCGCAGCGTACATTTCTTCGGCAAAAAACGGAGCGAATGGTGCCATCACCTGCGCGAGTGTTCTGAGCACGTATCGCGTGGTTATCAGAGCATTTTCTTTGTCGCGTGCGTCATCTGATTTAAACCTGTCGCGCGAACGGCGGATATACCACGTGGAAAGATCCTGAATGAAGTCACGAATCGCACGTGTCGGCTCAAATATAGTGTATGACTCAAGTCCTTTTGTTACTTCCGTGATCAATTCGTCCAGTCGCGCGAGAATCCACACATCCAGGACGTGTTCGCTTGACCGCGGGTCGCCGCTCATGTGCTGTGCTTCTTCTTTGTACATCTCGTAAAACTTCACCACATTGCGCGCAATCATAAACACCTTCTTGGAAACCTCATCAACAGTTTTTTCGTCAAAATTCTTCGTATCACCCGGCTGGTTGACTGAGTACATCCAAAAACGGATGACGTCCACGCCGTACTTCGCCATTACTTCCCATGGGTTGATGACGTTACCGATCGATTTGCTCATTTTTTTGCCGTTTGCGTCCAGGATGTGCCCGAGACAAATAACATTCTCATACGCACGTCCTTTTTCCATGAGCACACCGACGGCATGAAGTGTGTAAAACCATCCGCGCGTTTGGTCTATCGCTTCTGAAATGTACTGCGCAGGGTATCCCTTCCCGTCAATTTGTTTTTCGTTTTCAAACGGGTAGTGGTCCTGTGCAAACGGCATGGAACCCGAATCAAACCAGACATCCATCACTTCCGGTGTCCGCTTCATCGGAGCCGTACACTTCGGACACACAACAGGAAGTTCATCAATGTACGGTTTGTGTAAATCGACGTCGTACTGTCCGTTGTGCGGAAGCGGAATAAAATCAAAATGCATTACCTGTGCAAGTTCCAAGGGAGTTGTCGCCATAATATCCTCCGACCGCCTGTCGTCTGCACCCTCCAAAATTGCAGGCACTGTTGAAAAACCGATTCCATGAGTAACCACTACAATGTGTTCGTTTTCATGCTGGCTGTCTATGTCGTACAAAAATTCAGCGAAACGGCGACGGGCATCCACATAACTCTCCCCTCCCGGAAGTTTGTCGGCATACCTCAGTCCGTGCTCTTTTCTGAACGCAAACACGTCTGTATGCAACTTACCGTTAAAGTCGCCGTAGCCGAGCTCTCGGAGTCGGTCGTCCGCGATAATACTGTCGGCAGAAAGACCGAGCTCTTGAGCAAGAACATCCGCAGTCTCGCGCGTGCGCACAAACGGCGACGTGTATATTTTGTTCACCCCGTCCGTTTCAATTTTTTTGGCGGCACGGACAATCTGCTCTCTTCCCTTCTCGGTCAGATGATCCGGCGCGTCCGGGTCCGCACTCGCGGTATCTAAGACGTTGTTGTTTGCCTCCCCGTGTCGGACAAACGTAAACGTGTTCCCGCGCGATTTGGTTATTTTTTTAAGGTGCGCAATTGAGGAAACAACCTCCTGATGTTTGCAGTGTTCACAGTTCCATACCGGCAGCGGAGTTCCCCAGTAGCGGTCCCGCGAAAACGCCCAATCCTTCACTTCGCGCAGCCATTCACCGAAACGCCCCTCTTTGATATGTTCGGGCACCCAGTGAATTTTTTTGTTTTCCTTCACCATCTCGTCACGAAGTTCCGACATGCGGACATACCACGAATCGCGCGCATAGTAGATGAGTGCCGTCTTACAACGCCAGCAGTGCGGATACGAGTGTTCAAATTTTTCTTTCTTAAAGAGCAGGCCCCGTCCCGCCAAATCTTTTATCACCTCAACCGCCGTGGATTCATCGCGCACAAAAAGACCCTCGTACAACCCCGTATCTTTTACAAAATGCCCCGTCTCATCAACAAGGTGCCATTTCGGCAAACCAACCTTATTTCCCAACTCAAAGTCCTCCTGTCCGTACATTACCGCCGTGTGCACAATACCCGTACCATCCGTCGTCGTCACAAAGTCAGCCGGGTACACCTTGTACGCATGTTCCATCTTTTCTTTTTCTGGGCCGGAGATGACCGTTCCCAGATACGGAAAGAGCGGCTCATAGGTCATGCCGACGAGTTCTTTCCCGGACACTTCTTCAAGAATTTCACATTCCTCCCCGAGCACCGACAAACGGTCTTTCCCGAGCCACAACAGTTCACCGTTAAGAGAAATCTTTACGTACGGAATTTTTTCACCGACGGCGAGCCCGACGTTTCCCAAAAGAGTCCACGGCGTCGTTGTCCATGCAAGTAAGTATGTATTTTCTTCGCCGACAACTTTAAACTTTACGTACACCGACAAATCCTTCACGTCTTCATACCCCTGCGCCACTTCGTGACTTGAGAGTGCGGTTCCGCAACGCGGACACCACGGGAGCACTTTGTAGTCTTTATATAGAAGGTTGCGCTTATTGATGTGTGCGACGATATTCCACAACGACTCCATATAACTCGGGTAGTAGGTGATGTACGCGTCATTCAAATCAACCCAGTATCCGATACGCTCCGTAAACTCCTGCCATTCAGAAATATATTTCCAGACGTTGTCTTTGCACTGCGTGTTAAATTGAGCAACGCCGTATTCTTCAATTTGTTTCTTTGATGTCAGACCGAGCGCTTTCTCAACTTCAATTTCAACAGGAAGTCCGTGCGTATCCCACCCGGCTTTTCGGCGCACATAAAAACCCCGCATTGTTTTATACCGCGGAATAACGTCTTTGAACGCCCGCGAGATGAGGTGGTGAATACCGGGGCGGCCGTTTGCCGTCGGCGGACCTTCATAAAAAACAAACTCGCCTTCCGGGGACTCTTTTGCAAGCGTTTTCTGGAAAATACCGCGCTCTTTCCATTGTTTCAGTATGTCCTCCTCTTTTTTCGCCACGTCGCTTTTCTCGTATTCATTCTGTTCCATGTCCTCTATAGTACCAAAATAAGGGCTTTTTTAAAGCCCCCGTCGGTACAGAGAAAAACGGTCCCTACTCCTTTTTCGGGAAGTGTTTGCTATGTTTCCCTTCCCTAAGAGCTTCCAAAACATTGTCGATACTCTGAAGCGACGTTGAAAGATCCTGCGCCGTCTGACGAAGCGTGTTTTCCTGATCGGGTGTGATATTCTCCCGCGACGCAATGTCTTGTATCTGCTGAACCGCGCCGTCAATCGGCGTGCGTACGTACTCAGTGAGCAGTGATGATGCGTTCACGCGCGAGGTAATAATTTCTTTTTCTTTTCTGCGGATACGCATGCCGGTAAACGCGATGATAAGCATAATGAACGTCAGCAGTGCCGGAATTGCCGAATCAAACAGCACCCGCGCATAAAACATCTTCGCATCTATATCTATGCCAAGACCGGCGACAACAGTGCCGTCCTCATCGGCTATCGGCGCAACTCCGGACACCCATGTCCCCCATCGGTCTGTTTTCGGACCCTCAGTAAACGGTTTCCCTGTTTGAAACACCTTTGTAAACTGCTGTGTCGCTTCGTGGTACACATCCCCCGGAGGCGAATAATCAGATGACGAAGGTTCT
>CAZVYH010000020.1:1327-7126 GCA_964631485.1 uncultured Candidatus Saccharibacteria bacterium | reverse complement strand
GCACGAATGGTGTAACGACTGGGGAACTGTCTCGAGGACTCGCTCGGTGAAAATACAATGGGGGTGAAGATGCCCTCTACCTGCAGCTAGACGAAAAGACCCCAGAAGCTTTACTACAGCTTGATATTGGGCGTACGAGTTGAATGCGTAGCATAGGTGGGAGAGGTTGAAGGAGCGGTTTCGGCTGCTCTGGACTCGTCAGTGAAATACCACTCTTTTAAATTGTACGTTCTAACCCTGACGGCAAAAACGGTAGGGAACAGTATCTGGTAGGTAGTTTGTTTGGGGCGAATCCCTCCTAAAAAGTAACGGAGGGGTCTATAAAGGTCCTCTAGGCGCGAATGGAAACCGTGCCGATAGTGTAATGGCAAAAGAGGGCTTGACTGCAAGACGGACATGTCGAGCAGATACGAAAGTAGAGCATAGTGATCCTATCTTCCGCATTAGATGCTGGGAGTGCTCAACGGATAAAAGCTACTCTGGGGATAACAGGCTGGTACCACCCGAGCGTCCATAGCGACGGTGGTGTTCGGCACCTCGATGTCGGCTCACCTTATCCCGGGGCTGGAGAAGGTCCCAAGGGTATGGCTGTTCGCCATTTAAAAAGGTACGCGAGCTGGGTTCAGACCGTGTAGGTTTCTGAGAGACGCAAGTTTCTCGGATCCTACACAGTCTGAATCCCTTCGAAGTAATGTTGTATATCCTCAAAAATCTTTTCGTCTTTTAAGATTAAAAACAAAAAGGAACCAATCATATCACGGCGGTCATACGAAGTAATTCGTATGAAGTCAGTTGACTTATATCGGAAAAATCCCGAGCTTGTCGAGGGACAATTCCGAGGGAATCTGTTTTTACGGACCCGTAGAGACTACACGTCAACCATCCAAAACAGTTGGATGAAGGTATAGTCCAATGCAACGAGTAATCGTTGGAAACATGCGTGAGACAGGTTGGTCTCCTATCTGCTGCAGGCGCTGATTCTTGAGAAGATTCGTTTCTAGTACGAGAGGACCGAAATGAACTGACCTCTGGTGTGGCAGCTGTCGTGCCAACGGCACCGCTGCGTAGCTATGTCGGGAATGGATAACCTCTGAAAGCATCTAAGAGGGAAGCCAACTTCAAGATTAGGAATCATTAAGACCCGTGAGAGATGATCACGTTGATAGGCATTAGGTGGACGCGCAGCAATGCGTGGAGCCGAGATGTACTAATTCGTCGACATCTCCTGTTAGGTAATCTGAAAATCGATTCATGACCGATCGTGCGCGGATACGCACGAAGCGCATCGATTCTTTTTGTTACATACGAACACTGAAGAGTATTGTTCTTGGAAATGGGCCGACAATCAGCGCGACACGAGAGATACGTGTGCGATTGAGTCGGGGGAAACTCCGGACGGCCCACCATGGAGAGGTAGCTCAACGACAGAGCACGAGGTTCATACCCTCGAGGTTGTGAGGTTCAAGTCCTCACCCTCTCCACCACCCTTTCTTTTCTGGATAAGAAAGGGGTACTCTTCAGTGTTTGTATTCTATGCAGTTGCCAGAGTTCATCGTGTTTGAATATTCTGTTCTGGTGGCTTAACGGTGGGGATACACCCGATCTCATTCCGAACTCGGAAGTTAAGCTCATTAGTGCCGATGGTAGTCCGCAAGGGCAAGAGTAGGTAGCCGCCAGAACAGAGTATTTGAAAAACACCGCCGTGAGGGCGGTGTTTTTGTTTATGAAAACGCTTTCTTCTGTTACCATTATCAGTATCTCTATGTCCTGGGCATCAAAAAAACAAGCAACGTATTTATTCGGGACACTCCTCTTCTTGCTTTTGGTTATAGGCATCCCGACATTCTTTGCTGTGTATGATCCGCCAAATTGCGAGGACGGTATACAAAACGGAACCGAAAGCGGCATTGATTGCGGGGGTTCCTGTAAACTTGTGTGTAGTTTTCAGGCTGCAGCACCGCTTGTGTACTGGGAGCAGGAATTTCAGGTGGCGCCGGGGACGTATACGGCGCTTGCGCTTGTTGAAAACCCGAACGATACCTACGAGGCGCTCTCCGTTCCGTATGTTTTTCGTCTTCGTGATAACCGCAACGTACTTGTTGAAGAGAGGAAGGGGAGCGTGTATCTGCCGCCGCACATGATTGTCCCGATTTTTGAAACAGGCATTCAAACACAGGAACGTATACCGACAATCACCGATTTTATGTTCTCGGAAAACCCGCAATGGGTGCACTCGTCGTTTGTACCTCCGGATGTTGATGTTATCGACAGACAGATGATAAACGAAAGCGTCTCGCCGCGTCTCGTCGCTCACATACGCAACAACACACTCGATACCTTTTTAAAGGTTCCGGTTGTTGCCATTTTGTATGATGACACGGACAATGCCCTGCACGCGTCACGGACAATTATTGAACAACTTCCCGGTACATCAGATGTCGAGATCATATTCACCTGGCCGCAGCCGTTTCCACGCGCAGTGGCGCGTATTGATGTTATTCCTCTCTTCTCGCCGGTTCAGTAAGTAGTATGTCGTCTTTTTCTCTTCGTTCCGTCGACTGGGTTCTCTTCGCGGCGACGCTCGCCCTGTGCGCGTTCGGTCTCGTGACAATGAACTCATTCATTGAGCCGAACACGTTTTTTGAACAGCAGATAGTATGGTTGTGCGTTTCACTCGCCGTCTTTTTTTTCGCCGGACTCATTGACTGGCGGTTTTTGCGAAACACCTCCGTTGTGGTGACACTTTTGGTTATTTCGCTCGCATCGCTTGCGCTGTTGTTTTTTCTCGGGACAGTGACCAAGGGAGCGATTTCGCGTTTTGACCTCGGTGCATTTTTTCTGCAGCCGTCAGATCCGGCGAAACTGGTGCTCGTCATCGTGCTTGCAAAATATTTCTCCCGGCGGCACGTGGAAATCGCGCACATCAGGCACATTCTGGTTTCGGGGTTTTACGCATTCATTTTTTTCATACTTCTTTTTATCCAGCCTGACTTCGGAGGCGCAATAGTTGTGTTTTTTCTGTGGCTCGGCATGGTGCTCGTTTCCGGTATTTCCAAAAAACATCTCGGTCTTGTGTTTGTGATCGGAGCGCTCGCGTTCGGGGGGTTGTGGGGTTTTGTGTTTCAGGATTATCAAAAAGACCGCATTAGAACCTTTCTTAACCCGCTCACTGATATTCAAGGTGCGGGGTATAACGCATACCAGTCGACTATCACAGTCGGATCAGGACAGCTTCTCGGTAAAGGTGTCGGATTCGGCACACAGTCACGTCTTCAATTTCTTCCCGAATATGAAACTGATTTTATCTTCGGCGCGTTTGCAGAGGAGTGGGGTTTTGTCGGCGTACTCCTCCTCCTTCTCTGTTTTTCCGTTGTTGTATGGAGAATTGTTCGTGAAGCATTCTTGGGGGCGACAAATTTTGAAACGCTTTTTGCCGTCGGTGTCGTGCTTATGCTTGTTGCTCCGGCAATTATTCATATCGGTATGAACGTCGGACTGCTTCCCGTTACCGGAACCGTTTTGCCGTTTGTCTCATACGGGGGAAGTCACCTTGTTGTTGAGTTTCTTGCGCTCGGAATACTCTCCGGTATGCGGCGGTACCGTCGTGCGGCTCACCGTGACGTATTCGGCGATGAAATAGTGATGCAGTAGAAAACCGCCCTGTGAGGCGGTTTTCTACTTTATATATTTTTTTGGTGTGGAATTAGCTTTCGTATTTTCCGACAACGAATTCAAATCCATCGTTCGGCGGGTTTGGATCTCCGAAGTCTGTACCTCCAGGGCCGGAACATGCCCAACCAGGAGAGAGTTGGTGTCGTCCGTCGCTTGTTTCCATGTCAACAATCCCGAGAACATAGAAAGCCCCTCGGTTCTGTGGGCAACCAGGTACGGAGCCTGCCGGGAATTTGTAATAACGTAGATTATATTGGGAAGCATCTCCCGGGACACCAAGTGGGTCAAGAACGGTTCCTTTCATATATTTTTCGTCAACAAGCACTTGCAAAAAATCTCCGTCTTGTGGTGTATCCCAGTTACCAAAACCGTCCCCCGCGCTTTTCCCGACAGCTTCACTTAGATCTGCCGAGGGATATTCCTGATGATCTGTAAAATAGAGTTCCAAACCTGTCTGCAGTTCACGAATAGAGGAAATTCGCTTAGAATCACGTGCGTTTTTCCGTGCGCTGTTTGTTGCCGCCAGGATGACGCTCGCGAGAAGCGCCATAATACTTATTGACACTAAAATTTCAATAAGCGTGAACCCCCCTTTATCCTTGTGTGCTGTGCGTGGTGTATACAACATGGTAATGCGTTTGTGTTAGTGGTTGTGTGAAAATACGACGGTTACATTTGTCCGGACGGGGTTCGGGTCAGCGGAGGAATATCGCGCTCGGGATTGATGCCCGGCTCATTGACTGTCCGCAAGAAAATAAAAATAGCCAGTGAAATGCACACGGCGCCTCCCGTGAGAAGGATCGCGTGCGCAGCGGCTTCAGATTTTACGATGCCGATTTTCAAGAGAAAGGACACAAGCGGGCTTTGCTTGTTTTGAAACACAACTGTTGTGCCCGGTCCTTCTTCAAAAATAACGTCGTTGGTCATGACTCTATACTAGCCAGTTTACACCACTTTGTCGATAGGAGGCGTGTGTTCTTCATACACACGTTGTGTTTCGGTGAGCATGGTTTCCGTGGAATACAGATGCGTGACCTTTTCGTGCAAGCCGGCTCCCAGCCGTTGTCGAAGCACTGCGTCTTTACAGAGATTTTCCAACGCTTTTTTGATTTCTTCAACCGAATCAGGACGGATAAGCAGCCCGCTTTTTTCATGAGTCATTACTTCGGGGATGCCGCCGACGTTCCCCGCAACACAAGGAAGACCCGCGATTCCGGCTTCAAGAAGGACATAGGGGACACCCTCTTTGCGCGAGGGGAGAAGAAAGATATCAAATGCATTGTAGTAACGTGAGCCGTTTTGTACGAATCCGATCATAGCTACGTTTTTTTCCGCGTCGTTTTTTTTGATGTGTGCGGCAAGGCTGTTGTGGAGTTCTCCATCTCCCATGCACACATAGAATATTTTTTGTGCCGCGGATGCGTTATATGCACACACGGCATCAATACCTGCGGTGTGGTTTTTATTCCGTGTCAGCTCTGCGTTAGTGAGCACCCACACATCATGCGCGTGTTCGTCGAGCACGGCACGGTCAAACAGCGCTTCTCGTGCTTCATCGCGACGAAGCGGTATGTACGGGGCGATACCGTTTCGTATGAGGCGAATTTTCCTTGATACAAAGGGCATGCGTCGTCCTGTGCGTGCGTCTGATTCAGAAATACAAATAGTGACATGAGTGAAGAGTACGGACAGCCATGAAAAAAATGCAATCAGTGATTTTTGAAGAATATTTCGCGGTTCCCAAAATGGCCATCCGTGCGCCGTAAAAATTATTTTTTGTATTCCCACACAGCGTGCCGTCAATGCTCCTATGCCGCCGGCCTTTGAAGAATTAAGGTGTACGATGTCCGGCCGGAATGTTTTGTATAGTTTCCACAGCTCGGAAACAGAGAAGAGTTCTTTTCGTATGCTGATATCACGCTGAAAACTTTTAACTTCAAACACAGGGATATTCTCCGCCCGAAGTTTTTCCACAAGCAATCCGGTGCCGCCACAGGCAACGGCGATATCGTACTGCGCACGGGGAAGTGACGTTGCAAGATCGTATACGTACCGCTGGGCTCCGCCCCAGTTTGATTTCGTGATGATGAAAAGTATTTTTTTCCTCCGTTCCATGGTGTCACTATA
>CAZVYH010000020.1:0-1227 GCA_964631485.1 uncultured Candidatus Saccharibacteria bacterium | reverse complement strand
TATACCCACCGACTATACCGATAGCAACAGCACCCTGATGCGCGGCGGGCTTCACAAGGCGGCGGTGCTGATGTACCGTGTGTGTATCTATATGCCTGTAGGGAAAATAGTTAACCGACCGGAAGCGCTTATCCTCTTTCTGGGAGACATCTGTGTCCTCTATTTTTCTTTGTGGTTAACGCTTTTTTTGAGGCGGTTTGAATTTCCGGATACCGGCGTTCTTGCGTCCCACCTTCAACCGTTTACCATCATTTTTGTTTTTTGGATTCTTGTCTTTTTTATCGCCGGACTGTATGACAAGCACACGACGTTTCTGAAAAAACGCATTCCGTCGATTATCTTGAATGCGCAGGTAGTCAATATCATTCTTGGTATTTTCTTCTTCTATTTCATTCCGTACTTCGGTATTACACCAAAGACGACGCTTTTTATTTTCCTCATTGTGTCTCTTTTCGGTGTTGTGTTGTGGCGGCGGTACAGTCTGATGTTCTTTGAATCTCCTGAACGACAGGCGGCGATACTCATCGGAAGCGGAAATGAAATGGATGAACTTAAACGGGAGGTCAACGGTAACCCTCGCTATGGAATTTTCTTCGCATCATCCATTGATTTATCAGATATTTCCGGATTGGATTTTCAAAAAGAAATTATTGAACGGATGTATGCCGAGGATATCACCACAATTGTCGTGGATACGAAGCATGAAAACGTGGTGCACATTCTCCCCAAGTTTTATAACTTGATGTTTTCGGGCGTGCGTTTCATTGACATGCATAAAGTATATGAAGACATTTTCGACCGCGTGCCGCTCTCACTTGTGCAGTATAGTTGGTTTTTAGAAAACATTTCGGCGACGCGCAAGTTCACGTACGAATTCCTGAAACGCATCATGGATATTTGTATCTCGGTTCCGCTGTTGTGTGTTTCTTTGGTACTTTTACCATTCGTGTATCTTGCTATCCGCCTGGAAGATAAAGGTCCTCTATTTATCGTGCAGGAACGCGTCGGAAAAAATAACCGCCCCATTCAGATTATAAAAGTGCGCACCATGACAGGGAGTGATTCCGGGAACGATGTTCTGGCGAGCAAGCACACGGTGACAAAAACAGGCGCGTTGCTGCGGAAACTTCGCATAGATGAGTTGCCGCAGATATGGAACGTGCTCATGGGGGACTTGTCGCTCATCGGTCCACGTCCTGAGTTTCCGGCAATGGTCAAGCAATATGA
>CAZVYH010000019.1:0-7324 GCA_964631485.1 uncultured Candidatus Saccharibacteria bacterium | reverse complement strand
AAAAAACTTGACAATGGTTTTTTCTACGATATAGTTTCAAACGGAAAAACACGGCATGGAGCCGTGTTCACATGCTCAAGGAGAATGCGATGAAACTCGTCGGTTGGTTCGACCACCTGCTGGACGAAGTCAGCGCCATGGACGAAAACCTCGTCCTGTCCACCATCAACGGCGACGGGTACCAAGAGAAGGGCGAAGGGGAGACGCTCATCGGTGAGCTGCCGGCGGATCTCAAGCAGTTCTCCGTTTTCATGGAGAGGAAGAGCGGGGAGCTGGAGGGCAAGTGCCGGCGGGCCATCGAGAAGCTCGCCGGTGAGATGAAGAATCTCACCATCGGTGACATCGAGATGGAGCAGTTGGCCATCGAGAAGGCTGTCGAAGCGGCCAACCAGGAGCTGAGGATGTACAGCAAGTTGTTCTGGTGGGGCATCCGGCTGGAGTTCCCCGAGGCCGCCGGCAAGAACCTCGGCATCCGGCGCGGCGGAATTCTCGTCGAGAAGCCGGAGGAGGAAGACGGGATTCTTCCGATGCTCGTGGTCCACGCCATTCGGATGTCGGAGCCGGATTCCGTCGACAAGGGAGGGTTCTTCGGAAGGGCCTTCGGTGGTGGCGGCAACTAGGCCGGCCACAGCAGCACAAGAGCCCGGCGCGCAGGCAGCGCCGGGCATTTTCTTTTGTCTCCTTATTTCTGATTCTCTAAAAACTCCAAAACTTTTTGGTTTGCCAGCGTTGTTGCGACGTATGCTTCGACGTTCGGTCGTTTTGCGTCTTTGTAGTGTTCAAGAATATGGTCGGTTTCTTTTTTGATTTCCTCCGGAGTCGGTTGCAGGTTTTCTTTCATGCTGATGTCGTGAAGAATGAGTTGCTGTTTCGCGCTCTTCTCCGCATCACTGCGCCACTCTTTTCGTAAATCATCCTCAGTTTTTTTGATGTGTTCCATATACTCGTCCGGTTTGAGACCGAAGCGTTCAATATCTCCTTTGAATTGCGCGAACATTTTATCCAACTCCGCTTCAATAAGAATATCGGGGAGCGTGATGTTTGTGTGCGTGAGGATATCATTCATGATGCTGATACGAAGTTCATCCTGTGCCTTGTGTCGCTTGTCATGCAGAATTCCTTCACGGATTTTCTGTTTAAAATCTTCAACACTGTTAAACGCGCCGAAGTTTTTTACAAGATCATCGGTCAATTCGGGGAGCGGTGCATCGGCTTTTGTTTCAACGCCGTTTTTTTTGTTTTCCGCGTCCCGGTATTGTCGCAGCGCGTTGTCGACAAACGTTGTGACGTCTTCGTCGGTTACGACAACTTCTTTTTTCGCGTGTTCTTCCACGTGTTTGTGTGCAAGGTCTTTGTATGCGGGCAGTTCAAACTTCGGAAGTACTGCGGTCGTAATTTTAAATCCAAGAGGATTCCCGATGGCCAGTTTCGTGATGGTGATATCCGGGCGCCCGATGGCATCAATGTCGTGGTGGACGAGCATTTTCGGGTAGTGCTCGGAGAGCGCGTGCTCAGCCATTTCTGTGAGAAGTGTGTGCTCACCGAGACGTTCGGTAATCATTTTTTCGGGGACATGCCCCTTGCGAAAACCGTCAATACTGATGTCTTCACCGAGCTCTTTGATAACGTGGGAGCGGTGTTTTGCTAACTCATCATGAGGCAGTTCGCCTTCAATAGTGACGGTGCTGTTGTCGTTTTGTGTGACCTTAAATTGCGTATACATAGTTGATTTTGTTTAGTGTCTGTGCGCGGGCAGTGTACCAGTACCGTTCTCAAATGAAAAGACCCGGCGTCATACGACACCGGGTCTTTTGCATAAGTACTACTGAGCGTTCAACTCAGCGTCGAGTTGCTGTAGGTCCGCTTCAGTTTCTGCATCAAGAGCGTCAAGCTCATCTTGTTGTGCTTGGACATCAGCCTGGATGTCAGTAATGTTGTTTGAGTTTTCTGTGATATCACCTTGTTGGATCGCATCCATCTCTCGTTGTGCCTTCTGTGCCTGCAGTTGCGTAAAGAGGTAGTACCCTCCGATTGCAAGGACGATAATAACGATAATAATACCGACGACCGGACCGTTTTGTTTGTCCGATTGGGGCATACCTTCTATGTTTTGCATTTGATCCATACGCTTCTATAAGGTGTTACCTATAATGTGTGTAGTAGTGTACTTCAAAGTGGATTAATTGTCGTCGTCGCTGTCGGACATGCTCTTAGCAATGGAGTTGATGGCGTCTGAGAGTTGGGCGCGGGCGCTTTTAAGGAGTTCTTTTACCGCTCGGAATTCCTCACGGACACCGGCAAGAGCTGTTGATGGGGTTGAGGAAGAAACCGCTTCGTCGAGATCAATGTCGTCGAGCGCATCTTGCGCGTCGCCCAGTGTTTCTTCTGCGGCATCCAGGTATTCCTGCGCTTCATCAAGTATATTACCGTCGTCTTCCAAAAGGGTAATACGCTCTTGTATGCGTACTGCAACCGAACCCATGCGATCAATCGCATTCTGAAAACGCGTTTCTATGCGGTTAAGAATGTTGGTAACAACTTCACCGCGTCTTGCGTCAAAACGGACGCGCATTTCCTCGCGGCGAGTCTCCATTTTTTCCTGTCTATTCTCGGCACGTTGCTCCATCCGTGCTTTAAACTCCTGCCCGCGCCACATCTTTGATGTGGTTGATGTTGTTGCTTCCGCACGAAGAAGCGCAAACGGAAGTATGAGCATGGCGACCGCAAGAACTCCGATAGTTATTTTTGTTTTCATGTGATTTCACAAAATCACGTCGCGCAATTGTTGATTCTGCGGAATCATGTCATGTGCCGTCAATTGAGACGTGACACAGGGCGCGACGCATAGTATGTGGTGATTAAAGTTTGGTAATAGTGACGTACACACAAGTGTACATCCAATAGAGTACATGCACAAAAGCTCCTGTGTGGTTACTGTTGCTAGAGCTCCATCTTCTCCTGGTAGAGTCGTGCGGCTCGCTCAACGGCCTTTACGGCGTCTTCTTTTCCGGTGAATCCTTTAATGGTTACCAGGTTCTTTTCCGGAGTGTCGTCTTTGAGCGCCTTGTATGTTTCAAAGAAGTGCTGAATTTCACGGAGTGTGTGGCGGTTCAAATCATCCACATCTTGCACGTCTTCCCATCGTTTGTCGTGTACCGGTACGGCAATAACTTTATGATCCGGCTGACCGCCGTCAACCATATCCATGAACGCAACAGGGCGCACCGTTGCCATAATTCCGGACGGAATCGGATACGTCGCGAGCACAACAACATCAAGTGCGTCACCGTCGTCCCACAGTGTCTGAGGAACAAAACCGTAATCAAACGGATAGCCGGATGCGTTGAAGTTTGCGCGGTCAAGCGCAATGAGTCCTGTTTCTTTGTCGATCTCGTACTTGTTGTTTGAACCCTTCGGAATTTCAATGATGGTGTTGAATTCTTCAGGAGCGTGCGCTCCGATAGGGACGTCGTGCCAGTAGTTCATATACAGTAAAAGTTAGGGGTTAGAAGTTGGTAGTTAGGCGGCGGAGTCTCTAAGGTCACATTGGTTTCACAATTCCTGTGAAACACTTTATCTAGATTTTATTTTTATTTTATCTAGATTTTATCTCGCCAAAGTATCCTTTATTTGTCCCCTTTTTCAGGGACATCATTTTCTTTCTCGGGTGTGTTTGTTTCATCCGCTTGTTTTTCCGTGTCGGACGAAGCTTCTTGATCAGAGGCGTCTTCCGGCGTGGCGTCCGTTTCACTCTCTTTCATGGGAGTTTCGGAGACCGCACTTTCGTCCGCATCCGCGTCTTCCGCACCCTCTTCCGATCCTGCCGACTGGATATCAATTCGCCACCCTGTCAGCTTTGCGGCGAGACGAACATTTTGTCCTCCACGTCCGATGGCAAGGGACTGTTGGTCTTCGGTAACGCGCACAACCGCGCTGTGTGTTTCTTCGTCAACAACTTCAACGGAGAGAACTTTTGCTGGCGAGAGCGCGTCTTCAATAAAGTGCTCGGCTGTTTCTGACCATTCAATCACGTCAATTTTTTCTCCGGCAAGTTCACTCATGACTGTTGAGACGCGAACGCCGCGCTGACCGACAAGAGAACCGACGGGGTCAATGTGTTCGTCGTTCGAGAACACGGCAACTTTTGAACGGCTTCCCGGTTCGCGCGCGATTGCTTTGATTTCAACAACACCCTGCGCGACTTCCGGTGATTCGTTTTCAAACAAGCGAACGAGGAACTGCGGGTGCGATCGGGACAGGCGAAGAAAAACGCCGCGCGGTGTCTCCTCTACTTTAAAAAGGTATGCGCGAATGCGCTCTCCCGGACGGAATCGTTCGCCGGGAATCTGTTCGTCGTACGGAAGAATACCGACGGCGCGTCCGAGGTCAACAAAAATATTTCCCCGTTCAACACGCTGTACCGTACCTGAAAGAATTTCTCCTTCGCGCTCGCCGTACTCGTGCGAGAGGTGCTCTTTCTCAGCCTCGCGAATTTTTTGAATAATAACTTGTTTTGCCGTTTGTGCGGCAATGCGCCCGAAGTCGTCATGCATCTCAAGCGGGAAGATAATTTCATCGCCGACCTTCGCATCCTTTTTAATTTTTTTCGCGTCCTCGAGGAGCATGTGCTTCTCGGTGTTGAACAGCGGAAGTTTTACTTCGTCTTCAACAATATCCGCGTCGGCCGGAGCATCCCCGGTCGCGGCGAGAATTTTTTTTGTTTGTGATGTGTCCGTCTCGGACTCAATGGCATCATCCGCGTCTTCCTTGAAGCGGACCGTCGTCTCGTCGACGATTGTTTTAATTTGTTCAAATTCCGTGGTGCCGGTATTAATATCAAAACGTGCGCGCACAATCTGGTCACGCTTACCGTACTCTTTTTTGTATGCGGTCGCGAGTGCAAACTCAATCGCTTCCATCACTTTTTCTTTTGTAACACCGCGCTCTTCCTCCAATTCTCCGAGGACCGTCGTCAATGTCTTTATGTCGAATGGCATATAGCTGTTTCTATGATTATGAGTAAAGAAAAATCGCGACCGTTACGGCGCGACATTCATTCCTGCACTAACACCGGTGAGTATACGCTGTGCGCGGGAGCAAGTCAACACGCAGCTGACATATATCCACACAAGTGATACCGCGGTTCTTCCGCGGAGTGTACTATAAAGGAGTCATGCGCGTCGGAAGACACGCGGCAATACCTATTACATACCATTATTTAATTCAAACTAACTCTACTTATATGGAAGACATGCGCTCAACACCACTTAGTCAGGAGGTTTCCGGCGGGATGATGGACTCCCAACCGAGTCACAAAAAGCCGCTCAGGATTTTCCTGATTATCCTCGTTGTTATTCTTGTCGCGTGGGGAGTCTACGCGTTGTTCCAAAAGCAGACAACGGTAGGTCCTCTTGAGGAGGAACGAGATTATACGGTTCAGACCGCGGAGCAGGGACAGCTTATCGGCAGTTTTCCTAAAGAACTCATTCCTGAGGAGGGTGTTGTTATTGACGCGAGCTCGGAGCTTGATTATACAAACCGCGAGGAGCAGCTTCCGACGGCAGAGTACGTTTCGGCGAAGACGCTGGATGAAAACATAACGCTCTTTAAGAATCTTTTAACAGAGCAAGGATGGACGATTGTTAAGGAGGCAACAGCGACGGAAACCCCCGTCACCAACTTTTATGCTACGAAGGCCGAAAATGACGTTAATATAACGCTTTTTGTGACGGGATCGACCGTGAGAGTACACATTGCGTATGTTAAGCGTCAGTAATACTACGTAACAAAACCCCAATGTATATGATTACTTCATTACTATCCCGGACGCGAGCATCTATTCTCGTTGTTCTCGGGCTTTTTGTCGCCTTGTTCTTTGTTCCGGCTGCGGCCTATGCGGCCGTGTGTCCGACGCCGACAACATCTGCAGAGTTTGATGCTATCCGCGATAACATGAGTCGCTGGGATTGGGATCTTGAGAACGGTTTACACACCATCAGAAATAATGAGACATGTTCGGTTCCTGTCGGCATGTTGGTATTTAAGGTGTATGACGAAGATAATCCGCAGGCAGGCCAGACGCTTTTTGATTCTGATATCGTAACGCTTGGTCCGGGTGAAACGAGAACGTTTTCAGTAACTGTTCCGGACTGTCGGTATCAGCTTGATACGCTTATTTGGCCGGGAGAACCGTACATTTCACAGATGCTTCTGAGAGGACAGATAAACTTCAATCTTCCGGTTTGCGGACAGCCGGCGACGTACTGTTCACGAATCAATGTTAACTCAAATGCCCCGACCAACTGGCTTATCGGAGGTCCCCAGACAGACGGAGAATATATAGAATCCCCAGGGTATCCGACAAAGGTCACGAGCGGATCATACACAACTGATTCATCCGGAAACCCACTCCCGGTCGGGTCATATGGCGGTATTCTTTTTGACACCAACCCCGGCGAGGGATGGTACGGAGGGACAGCATCGCCAAGCGGTAGTCAGCAGTGTAATGCGAGCGGAACGATTACCTGGACGCTTACCTTTAAGAAAGACGGCGTGTGTGGAAGTGCAAACGGCGGAACATTTACAACAAAACCGACGACAAACTTGTGTAGTGTAGGAGCACCGTCAACGGTTGCCGGCACAGGACCCTGGACATGGACATGTGCAGGTATTTCGGGAGGAAACTCGGCAAGTTGCAGTGCAAATCTGCAGGGGGCAGGCGCTCCGACTGTTGACCTAAAAATCCGTCAGACAGGCGGTGGGGCATACACAAACGGCCCTGTCGCGCTGCCCGCGGACGGCGGAAGTGTTGATTTACAATGGGCGGTGTCCGGCGACGCGACATCTTGTACGGCATCGGCGTCCCCTTCAGTGACAGGGTGGACGGGTTCAAAAACGTTCTCACCCGACGGGACGTACACACAAACAGGCATTGCAAACGGCGCGACTGCACGGACATATACAATCACCTGTTCAAATGCGGGCGGAAGCGACAGTGACAGCGTGAACGTGACGATTACCAGCGGGTTGACGTGTTCTCCGTCGCCGGTATCGGTTCCTAAAGATACAAATCAGACATTTACCACAACGGGCGGTTCAGGGACATACAGTTGGACGGGAGGGGGAACTCCGCCGACCGGCACTGCGCAGACATTTACAACACAATGGAATTCAGAGGGAGCAAAAACGGTGACGATAACTCGGGGGGCACAACAAGCTTCGTGTAACGTGACAGTTACCCCGCCACCAACCGGCCTCTCCTGCAATCCGGCAACACAAAACGCAGGTGTTGCGGTTCCTGCACAAACCATCACCGCACCCGGAT
>CAZVYH010000018.1:0-7988 GCA_964631485.1 uncultured Candidatus Saccharibacteria bacterium | reverse complement strand
GGTGCCTTCTGATGTTGATTTGAGCGAAAATATTGATGTGTCCGACACGGCAGGAGATTCTTTCCCGGAGGGTACCAAGGAAACGGTTTCGGGATTTCAGGAAGAAATCGATGCTCTGAAAGCGGAAATCAAGGAACTCAACAAAATTGTGCAGAAAAGCGAGGCCTTGAAACGTTTCGGTGCGGAGCATGGGTTCGACAGAGATGAAACATATGAGTACATTGAAAAAAGGGTAAAGGAGAATGAGGACAGGATACATGAGTTAGAGGTGCTCAAAGGAGCAGAAAAAAACAAAGAAGAAATTGATGCTCTGAAGGCGGAGATTAAGGAACTCAACAAGATTGTGCAGAAAAGCGAAGCGTTGAAACGTTTCGGCGCGGAGCACGGTTTTAATAGGGATGAAACATACGACTACATTGAGAAAAAAGTAAAAGAAAATGAGGATCGGATACACGAATTAGAAGGAAGCACACCGCTTTCTGAAGAATCAAAGCCGGAGCCAAAACCGGAAGACACGCCGGAAAATAAAGAAGACAAAAAACCAAAGAAATTCAAGGCGGTTTTTGTAAATACAGAAGGGGCTACAGAGGCCGCAGTACGTGATTTGGCCGACAAACGGATGACGAGGAACAAGGAGGAGTTGAAAGGAGCCAAGGGATTTTTCTCAAAAATTTGGAAACACAACCTTTTCCGCGAGTACTACAGGCAGCAGGAAATCAGCAAGGCGCGGACGGAGATACTTGAAAGCAAAAACTGGTTTGCGGGAGACACGAGCGATACTCGCCATAGCGGGGATGCGATGGCTGCGATTGTTGCACGGTTCGGGAGTGAATATGAAGAGCAACTAATTCACGAAGGTGAAGAGTTTAAAAAGTTCGGTGCCGCCGAAGGTATTGAAGCGGCAGAAGAGCAGCGGATAAAAGCGGAACTTCGAAAATTAATCGAGGACTATGCTCGAGGAACACTGACCGAAGAAATGTTCGGAGAAGAGCGCGCCCGCGTGCTTTCTTCGGTGTATGGTGTGACCAGCGAGAATGTACAGCGCAGTCTTGATTATGGAGACAACCTTCTTGAGGTTGCGCGACAGGTGAAACTTGCCGTTGAGAACGGAGAAGCACTTGAAAATCTTGATCTTGATTTAAGTGTTGTCGTCGGAAAAGCGAAAGCCGGGGTCAGGACGGAAGAACAATTTAATACGGTAGACAGATTGACGGATACAATAACCAAAAGTCCCGTCGGCAGGTTTTTCAACGAAACCGCGGTTGCCTCGGGAGTTGCTATCACGTATTCACTCGCAACCATGTTTTCGTCTAGCGTTGCACGAAGTAAGATTGCGGCCTGGGCTACGTTCGGTGCCACAGCTCTCTTTGGGGCGGGGATTGCGGGTATGCGCGAGGGTCACAAGTTAGAGGAGGAGCGCCGCCAGCACGGCAGAGAGACGGCGCAAGGACGCGCATTTGACCTCGAAAACTCTCCTCGACGGAAAGAGATGAGTGAATTTTTGTACGAACTGCGCCCCGCGGGAGAAATGATGAGCGGACTGGAGTCGTTGATGTACACGACAAACGCTGCAGGTAAGAGGGAGTTGAAAGATCTGACGTCGGCGGAGATTCAGCAGGCGCTCGCCAAGATAGCCGAAATAGAAGGCCGTATTAAACTCTCAGACACGCAAAACATAGACTTGATTCAATACAGCAATACGACGAAAGTCGAGAGCGAGCGTCTGCAGTTGGATATTCTAAGGGCTCAGGCAAAAGTTGATTTGCGGAAAAAACTCGGGACGGCCGCTCTTGCGGGAGGTCTGAGCGCGGACGAGTTCTTGGAGTTCGCAACGACGGTTGAAATTGACCGGCTCTCAAACGGATACGGGGGAATTGAAGCAACCAATGAGCTGTTCCGCTCAATGAAAAAGAGAAAAATCGGCATCGCCATGCTCAAGGGTTTTGCTACAGGTCTTGTTGTCGGAGGCGCCGCTCAGGAAGCAGGAGCGTTTCTCCGCGATGAACAGATGGGTCTTGTGGAGAAAGGCCTCAACTGGCTTCGAGGCAAACAAGCAGATGAACTCGGTGTTGCGAGTGCCACACCTCTTGAATATTTCCGTGGGTGGTTAGCCGGAACCCTTATGGAGGATCCGGGTACATACGCGGCGAAAATTCCGGGTGGGACAATCGATATTCCTCAGGGAATGGATTTTCTAAAAAACACAGACGGCAGCTTTAATTTGCGGGCCGGGGAAGACATGGTTGCAGAGAATATCACCTTTGATGCCGACGGTTCACTAAGTGAGGCGTCCGAGAAGATGTTGACCGAAAAAGGATTCCATATAAACGCAATCAGGGAACACATCACACAGACGGTAGAGGGCGCGCAAACGCCGGAGGAATATCTTGAAAAACATTCGGGTGATACACGAATACACAGAGAAATCTGGCTTGATAACGACACGCCGAAACCCGTTTTTGACAAGAACGAATTGAAACTGTGGTGGGGCGGCGAAGAAAACACGGGTATTGATCCGAAAACAGGAGACTATGTGTTCAACATACAGCACATGTCGCCTGACGGATCATTCCACGAAAAATTGTCTGTTGATGCGCAGGAACTTATGAAGAGCGGAAAAATGAAGATGCTCTTCTCGCTTTCCCAAGAGACGCAAGGTCAGGTGTTTGAAGTTCCGATTGATGCTGAAGGAAATGTGCGTGTTGGTCCCGACAGTGAGCTGGGGAAGATACTCTTCAAGACCGTTGACGGCAAAGCGGAATATCTCGGAAAGTATGCAGAGGTGGCGGAAACACTCGGAGTCGGGGAGGACGGCGCAGAAAAAGTCAGAATATTGGCGACGCACGTAGGAAAAGGAATCGACGGTGTTCCGGGGATGATTGAGGTTCCGCAAGACAACATACACACTATTCTTGATATTCCGTCAGACAGACGTTTTGATCCGCCGTTTATCATTCCGGTGCTAGGACGCACACCTATGGAAAGAGAGCGTCCTCGACCGATACCTATTCCCGGATATTACGGGTACGAATCTCAGATGTCTGCGGAAGAGGAGGCGAGGTGGCGCAGGGAAGACTTGTCGGAGACCTTGAGGGAAAACCCCGATGCTTCGCTGGACTACAAAAAAGAAGTCGGCGCATATCTTGAAAAACAGGACAAGGAATACAGGGAAAAAATAAAAAGTCTTGCTGAGAGTGTCGAGCCGATGAGCCCCGAGTGTAAGTTGAGCGTTTGTATTCCTGCGGCAGGACATCAGGAAGGGAAGAACATCTACAAGACACTCAGTAATTACCTAAACCAGACGGCCGATAAAAAGGATTTTGAAGTCGTCGTGTTCGTAAACCATCCCGATGTTGATAAAGAAGGAAAGCCGGTAGAACCGGACGACACCAAGAATGAAATAGAACGTTTCAAGAAGGAACACCCCGAACTTTCCGTTCGCATGATGTACGCCGTCTTGCCGCTTGCACAGGCGAAGATCGGACGGGCAAGAAAAATGCTTACAGATGCCGTACTTGAACGATCAATGGCGCGCGGAGAAAAATCATCGGATGTTATTATTGTCGGCAATGATGCGGACAACAACGGCGTTGCTCCTGAGTATATTTCAAACTACTTGGGTAAATTTGACCAGAATAAAAACGTCGACGCTTTCCTCGGACAGCTGGACTGGGATCATGAACGGTTTGTCGAAAACCCGCTGTTGCACGTCGGTGTGCGGTTTTTCCAATACGGGTCAGTTCAAACCAGGAAAGCCGGAAGGAATATCGAGTCATCCGGTGCAAACTTTGCGTATCGGTCGAGCGTGTATGCTGCGGTAAACGGGTATAACGAGCGATCGAGACTTGGGGAAGACGTCGAATTAGGAAACCGTATAAAATCAGCGCGAAAGGGGGCAAGACATCACGTAAGTGTCGCGTATGCAGGTGCACGCGTGTCGCGTATATACACATCCGCCCGGCGAGCCGAAGCAAAACTTAATGAGGGAAAGTCTCCTATAGAAATGTGGAATGATGGTTTCGGAGCCTTTGATGAGCTGAGAACCATGGAATTTGATGCCAAAAAGGTCAACTTCGAAAATCCTGACAGTGTTAAAGAGTTTATCACCCAAGTTGAGTATATCCTTAACAGGAGCATACGGGTTATGGAGGGGGAAAGCGGAGAACCGCTTAGTAAAACAACAAGAAGGTCGCTTGGTTGGCTTGGTATAAAATATAGAGCAGAAGGTCGAGGTATACGTATTACAGACGCATCAAAGCTTATTGAGGGTCTCAAGGAGTATCAAACTGATGCACTGCCGGCTCTTGAGAAACGTTTAAATTCCTAATCAACTTACACGTTATATAACTTAAACACATACATATGACAGCAAACGTTGCCTCTAAAGAACTCGAACAATTTGTGGACCGCCTCCTGGAGGAAAAGGCCATGGTAGACCTTGATGAGGAGGTTCTCCAACAACTCAAAAAGGATCTTTTTGACAGAGTTGAAGACCGTATAAACGCCATGCTTCTCGCAAAGCTCCCGGCTGATAAACTTGCTGATTTCGAAAAACTACTGGAGTCAGGATCTGATGAAGAGGTTCAAAAGTTCTGTTCAGATGCTATACCAAAGCTGGATGAAGCTATTGCCGCCGAACTGCTTGCGTTTAGAACCACATACCTCAGTTAAACGACGTATCAAAAGATGCTGGTGATACCCGTACCCCGTAAGGGGCCATAACCAAGCGGCGGGGTATTTTTTATTCGTGCTGATATACCCAGCACTTATTCCATCCTACACAAAGGAGACAGTAACGCCCTCTATCAAAAAGAATAAGTGCTGGGTATACTAGGGTACATATGGAGACGTTCTCTGTGACACCGGAAAAAAAATTCACCACACCCGATGAGGAGGTGTCCTTTTTACGTGAGCGTCTGAAACAGCTCGAGAAACACGTGGACGCCGGAACACATACGCTGACGCATGAGACGCCCGAAAAGGAGCTCACGCACGCGTATGCCGCACATGAACCGCAACATGTTCTTGCTAAAGGTCACGAAATGCTGAAACCGGAAGTGGATGCGATTGTGCTAGACCTTGCTCCCGAAGAACACGACACCATCATTGCCGAACTACTTTCGGTTATGCAGGAAAAAGGCATTCGTAATGCGTTGTCCGTTGTGGAGAAAATGGATAACCCGCACGTGGAGGACGATTTCCATCGCTTTTTGGCGGAGTACTTGAAAGAAGGACACATGGCCAAGGGTATTAAAGAGGGTGAACCGCTGTGGAAGGCGCTCCATATGAGTCTTTTGGAGGTGACGTTGCCGTTTACCGCCAAGGAGGCACAGGAGCACCAACGTCCGCTTAAAGAGCTTTTGTCGTCCATGGAACAGCTTTACGCCGGCGCTCTGTCGGTTGCGTCCGAAAAAGGCTCAAAGAAAAAATACTTTTCGATTGAACTTGCGGTTGAGGCGCACCTGGAGCATGTGACGCTGTACATGTCCGTGCCGGCCGAGAAAAAGGATATTTTTGAAAAACAACTGCTCTCCGTTTTTCCGCAGGCTCAGGTGATGGAAAGGAAAAATGACTACAACATTTTTGTTCCCGAAGGAAAAACCGCCGGCTCGGTTGCCTCATATGCGAAATCGTATGCATATCCGCTCAAAACACACGAGCATTTTGACCAGGACCCGCTCTCAATTCTGCTTTCAGCGTTTGCGAAATTACTGCGTGTCGGTGAAGGCGCGGCACTGCAGGTACTTGTCCGTCCGTCTGAAGTTGATTATGCCGAGAAGCTTCGTAAGGCGATGGAGAAGCTCTCAAAAGGCACTCCGGCGAAAGAGGCGCTCAATTTGTCGTCAACAATTATGGATGATGTGGGGAAAGAGATGAAGGAGGTGAAGAAAATGTTTTTCCCGTCAAAAAAGAAGGAAGATGAGCCCAAAATCATTGATGACACGGCAATTGAACAGGTTAAGCAAAAAATGGCGCATACCATCGTTGAGGCAAACATCCGTCTTCTCGCTTCAGCATCAACGCAGGTACGTTCAGACGCGATTCTCTCTGAGCTCGAGGCGACATTCAATCAACTTGAAGATCCGCGAGGTAATGCTCTGAAATTTTCCCGATACGCAAAAGCGAAGCTTGCAGGGCTCGTAAAAGATTTTACGTTCAGATTCTTTTCATCGGATACAATACTGCCGATGAATCTTCGTGAACTTGCAACATTTGCGCACGTGCCCGCGGTAGGCAGCGACTCATCTCGTGAACTGAAACGCGCCAAGGCGGGTAGTTCGCCGGCACCTGTTGATTTACCAACAGAGGGTTTGTTGCTTGGCGAAAACGTGTACGGAAACACAAGGACGCCTATTTTTATGACAGAGGAAGACCGCCTGCGTCACTTCTATTGTATCGGTCAGACAGGAGTAGGAAAGACAACACTCCTCGTAAATATGATTATTCAGGATATAAAAAATGGCGATGGTGCGTGCATGATTGACCCGCACGGCTCGGACCTTATGAAGGTGCTCGCAAATATTCCTCCAGAGCGCATAGATGACGTTATCTATTTTGACCCGGCGTACACGGCACGACCGGTAGGACTCAACATGCTTGAGTATGATGTAACACGCCCTGAGCAGAAGACGTTTGTGGTGAACGAGCTCTTCTCAATCTTTCAAAAATTGTACGGGGATGTTCCGGAAAGTATGGGTCCGATGTTTGAACTCTACTTCCGCAATTCAACCATGCTCGTTCTTGAAGACCCCGATACAGGCAACACACTTTTTGATATATCGCGTGTAATGTCAGATAAAGCGTTTCGAGATTTAAAACTCTCACGGTGCAAAAATCCTGTGGTGGTGCAGTTCTGGCGCGAGATTGGTGAAAAAGCCGGCGGGGAAGCGGCACTTGCCAACATTGTTCCGTACATCGTAAGTAAGTTTGACGTCTTTCTTGCCAATGACATTATGCGTCCCATTGTGATGCAAAAACACTCGGCGTTTAACTTCAGAGACATCATGGACAACCGCAAGATTCTTTTGGTGAATCTCTCCAAAGGCCGGCTCGGTGATATCAATGCAAATCTCATTGGTATGATTATTGTTGGAAAAATTCTCATGGCAGCCCTTTCTCGTGTTGATGCGGTTAGTGAAGGTCAAAGACCACCAAACTTCTATTTGTATATCGATGAATTCCAAAATATCAGCACCGACTCCATTGCCACCATCCTCTCGGAGGCGCGCAAGTATTATTTAGGACTCATTATTTTCCATCAATTTATAAAACAGTTGAGTGAAAAAATTAAAGATGCCGTGTTCGGCAACGTTGGTACGATATGTGCATACCGCGTTGGTTCCGAAGACGCGGAATTTCTGGAGAAGCAGTTTGCGCCTGTGTTCACCGCGTACGATTTGATGAACGTAGACAACTTCAACGGGTTTCTTAAAATGCTGGTGCGAAACAAAACAGAGAGGCCGTTCTCGATTCGAGGAAACCCATCTCCAAAAGGTGACACAGCTACACTAGAAAAAATGAAAGAGCTCTCGTATTTGAAGTATGGGCGTCCGCGCGAGGAACTTGATGCAGAAATCAACTCAATGTATAAAATCTAAGACAAAAACCGCCTTCGGGCGGTTTTTGTATTGCAAGAAAACTTTTCGGATCTCTATGCGTTTGTTTCGGATGGGTCCATGTCTCCGTCCAATTCAGATAGATCCGGCTTTTTGGCGCCTTCCGTCGAGTGGCCTTCTTCTGTTGGTTTGCGCCAGGATGATCCTTCGCCCCCACTGGACCACTTATCCATATTTTCCGGGTCTGACAGTTCCTCATTCGTCATATCTTTCGTTGCGTCTTCCGGTTTAATCGGATCGATGTTCGGTACTCCTTCCATATGTATGTGAATTATATGTAATACCCTAAGCGTATCAACTGCCAGAGGTGCATGTCAATTATGTCTGGTCGAATTCATGATTTCCTGCTAGGATACAGCAGTTATAAGGTAA
>CAZVYH010000017.1:0-8143 GCA_964631485.1 uncultured Candidatus Saccharibacteria bacterium | reverse complement strand
GTCATCCTGCGCCCGTATCAGAAAGATACGGATCTTCCGCTCATGCTCCGCTGGGTCAACGACCCGGAGCTCACGCGTTTTCTCACGATGTGGCATCCCATGACGGAACCCGCTGAGGCGGCGGCGCTTGAGCGCCTGTCGCAAAGCGAGGAAGACATCTTCCTGGTCATTGAGACTTTGGAAGGTATGCCGATCGGTTCCGTCGGTCTTCATCGCATCAACTGGATGAACCGCACCGCGCTCACGGGCGCGATGATCGGGGAGAAGCAGTACTGGGGACGCGGGTACGGGACGGATGCGAAGATGCAGCTGCTTCACTTCGCGTTTCACCGCATGAACCTCCGTGCCATTCGTTCCTCGGTCATCGCGTACAACGTGCGGAGCCACAAGGCGCTTCTCAAGCAAGGGTACCGTCAAGTCGGTGTGTACCCGAAGTGGTTCTTCCGTGACGGGAAGTACCACGATGAAATTCTCTTCGTGCTTACGAAAAAGGATTTCGCGGCGAAGTGGCGTGCGTACAACGCGGTGTAACTCAAAAAAGCGGCGGTCTCGGCCCGCCGCTTTTTCTTGTGCACGAAAGATTGACAAATCAAATGAAAATAGTATAATTACGCCAGGAGAAAGGAGAAACAGATGAAAATCGCATTGTTTCTTGTGTTGCTGGCGCTGACAATCACTTCGGTGGTTGCCGGTGCCGTCATGCAGACGTTCGTCATGTTCGGCGACGAACAGGCGTGGCCGTGGTGGCTCCCGGCGGCACTCATTGTCCTGGGTGTTGTGGGGATAGTGGCCGTCTGTATTCTCGGCGTGAATGTCATGCGTCGGGAGTATGAGCTCATGACACCCGATGAGCGTGAGTCAATCCACAGGGTCGGCCGCGCCGTCGGCAAGGAGGTGCTCGACGGGGTCGAGCACGACCGCGAGCCCGATGCGGCGACAGTTCTTAAAGTCGCCGCAAAGGCGATCAAGGACGAGTTGAAGTGAGGTTCGGGGGCGCCGCGCGCCCCCGACGCAAGGTGCAGTTTCCGGAGGAGGAATCCTTATCGGGGCTGCGCCTTTTTTGTTCCTTTTAGAAGGGGTATGCGCTATACTCCTCTATACCAACCCCCAGGACCAACCCGGGGCGGTTCAGTGTTATATGAAGAAAAAAACATCAAAAGAAGGACAACGTTGCATAGAGCGTCTTTCGCACTTTCGGTGTGGGGCATGCGATAAATGGTGGTCAGTCGGGGATGCGCCGTTGGGTAAAAAAGAATGGCACTGTCCGTGGTGCGGGAAAAAACAACCAATGAAAAAACACTTTGCGTAAGCGTCAATGAGAGCGCGACGTGGTTTTGTAAAATCAAATGAAAAAGATAGATAATGACAAAATAATCGTCAAAGGAGCACGGACACACAACCTCAAGAACGTGACGGTTGAGATGCCGCGCAACAAGATGGTGGTGTTCACGGGACTTTCCGGTTCGGGGAAGTCGTCTCTTGCGTTTGACACTATTTTTGCGGAGGGTCAGCGGCGATACGTTGAATCACTGTCCGCATATGCGCGCCAGTTCATCAGCCAAATGCCCAAGCCCGACGTCGATGAAATCGTCGGACTTTCACCTGCGATTTCCATTGACCAGAAGTCGCGTTCAAACAATCCACGTTCAACAGTGGCGACTATCACTGAAATTTACGACTATCTGCGCATTTTGTACGCGCGCATCGGTATTCCGTACTGTTTGATGTGCGGTGAACCGATTAAACGTCTGACCAACGAAGAAATTCAAAATTTTATTCTTGAAAAAGTGTCACAGGTATCGGTCGGCCTAAAGAAACGCACGCAAAAAAATCTCGCTGAAGCCGTTGCCGACGCGCAAACCGGACCTGTGCTTGAAATTTTTTCTCCCATTGTGCGGGGACGAAAGGGGGAGTACTATCAGCAACTATATGACTTTCTTAATCGAGGGTACACAGAAGTGCTTGTTGACGGTGTGCGCAAAAAACTCCGTGAGCAGATTATTCTTGAAAAAAACAAAAAACACGATATTGATATCCTGATTGACCGCATAGCGCTTGTTGATTTTATTGAATCACGCGATGGTGCCGTTGAGCGTCTGCGGGAATCTCTTGAGCGGTCGCTCCACGAGGCACAAGGGCTCGTGCGCGTTGTTTTTTCGGGTATAGACACGTTTACGAAGAAGGGGAGCAACGACATCGGTGTACTCATGTCGTCCAAGTTTTCATGTCCCAATGACGGGTATTCGTATCCTGAAATTGAGCCGCGACTCTTTTCCTTCAACAGCCCGTACGGAGCGTGTGCGGAATGTAACGGACTCGGTACGCAGGATTTCTTCGTAAACGATCCGTGTCTGGTATGTAACGGAGCCCGTTTGCGTCCGGAGGCGCTCCACGTTCGCCTGAACGGTAAAAATATCGTTGAAGCGACGGCTTTGTCCGTTGACGACGCATACATGTTCTTTTTGGAATTGCCGTTGACCGAGAAAGAAAAAGAAATTTCAAATGTTGTTGTACGGGAAATTGTCGACCGGCTGAAGTTCATGCAGGATGTGGGCATCGGTTACCTGACGCTGGACCGGCGCGCCAACACGCTCTCGGGCGGGGAAGCACAGCGCATTCGTTTGGCATCACAACTCGGAAGCGGGCTCGTGGGCGCTCTCTATGTGCTCGATGAACCTACGATCGGGCTTCACTCGCGTGACAACGATCGTCTCGTAAAAACGCTCCAGAATCTTCGTGACCTCGGAAATACCATTATTGTCGTGGAGCACGACGAGGACACAATCTTTTCATCCGACTACATTGTGGACATCGGACCGGGCGCCGGCGTGCACGGAGGAAAAATTGTCGTTGCGGGAGATCTTGAAGAGCTGCTAACGGCGCCCGAACCTCCGGTAAAAGGGAAGTCACTCACGCTCGCGTACCTTCGCGGGGAAAAACATATTGAGATTCCCGAAACGCGCCGGACTGCGGATAAGGGTGTCATAAAAATACGCGGGGGAAACATTTTCAATATCAAAAATATGAACGTGGATGTTCCGCTCGGCAAATTTGTTGTCGTGACGGGCGTGTCCGGTTCGGGAAAGTCGTCGTTTATGTACGAGATTTTGTACAAAAACCTGCAAGCGCGTCTCGAGCGGAAGTATCGTTCAGCGCAGACGTACAATTGCGGTTCCATAACCGGAACCGAATACGTGTCGCGCACTATCATGATTGACCAGTCGCCGATTGGACGGACGTCACGTAGCAATCCGGCAACGTACACCGGTGCGTTTACACACATTCGGGATATGTTTGCTGCGACATCTGAGGCACGGGCGCGCGGGTGGAAGGCGAGCAGGTTCTCATTTAACGTCAAAGGCGGACGGTGCGAGGCATGCGAAGGGAAGGGTGAGATTGCGGTTGAAATGCACTTTCTGCCGACGGTATACGTGGGGTGCGATGTCTGCCACGGGAAGCGGTTTATGCGCGAGACGCTGGAAATTGAATACCGCGGGAAAAGTATTCATGACGTACTTTCCATGACCATTGAGGAGGCACTGGCTTTTTTCAATGATATTCCGGCGATTTATGATCGTCTGAAAACGCTCAATGACGTCGGTCTCGGGTACTTGCAGCTCGGGCAGTCCGCAACAACGCTTTCAGGGGGTGAATCACAACGCGTCAAAATTTCTTCAGAGTTGTACCGTACACATGTGCAAAAAACGCTCTACCTTCTTGATGAGCCGACCATCGGACTGCACTACGAAGATGTCAGAAAACTTATTGAAATACTGCAGATGCTCACCACGAAAGGGAACTCCGTTTTACTCATTGAACACAACATGGACATTGTGAAGAGCGCGGATTACATTATAGACATAGGTCCCGAGGGAGGAAATGAAGGAGGAAAGGTTGTCGCATATGGAACCCCCGAGGAGGTTGCGGATTCAGGAACGCACACGGGAAAATATTTGCGGAAAGCGCTGAAAAAAAAGTACAAAGACAACTACTAATCCCAACATGATACTTAGCAGTGACCAAAAAGAAAAAGAGCGGCTTCGACGACAGGCCGTTGAAGAGACAAAAGGCGCACAAAAGCTTATTCAGGCTCAACAGGAAGCACGAAGCCGTCAGCACCGCCAGATACTGGAGTTGGAATTGAAGCGGCTTGAAAATGAAATACATCACATTGAAGGTGAGCGCAACATGGTTGTCCGGGAAGAAGATGCATTCAAGCGGCAGTTAACTGAGGCAAAACAAACTCTCGAACGGACGGTGCGTGAGCGCGGACGCGAAAGAACGGAGAAGCTTGATATTGTCGGAACGGAAAAAAAGCTTCAGGAAGAGTTGGCACAGGCAACGCACAAAAAGGACACGCTTACACTCACCCTTAAAAAACTTGAACAGGAGGAGGTAAATCTGCGCCGCACGACTCCGAAGACGACACATGATGAACAAAAAAACACGGCAAAGAAAAACGAGATAACACGACGAATTGAAACGCTTGAAGATGAAATCCGCACACTTAAAAGTGCAATCGCGGCTGATGAGGCTCGCCTCAAAGAAGAAAAGGCGGCGTTTTCCCGTGAAGAAGCTGAGTTAAAAATGGTTAAACAGGAACTTACAAAGATGGACGCCCATACTCCTGTCTCGCGGGCCCCGAATGCCGAGGAGATTATTCAGAAAGAAAAGAAAATACGACAAGACGAAGAACAGACGAAAACGCTGCTCGGTGGACTTGAGCGTAGTATTCGAGAATTGATGACGAAAATACAGGAGGTAACAAGCAGAGGGCAAAAGGAAAAGCAGGACGAACAAAAAGAAAACCGCGAAGAACAAACGGCGCAGCAGGTCATACATGCGGATCAACAAAAACTCCTTGATCGCGATCGTCGACTCAAGCAGTTTGACGCCGATTTGCGTGTCAGGAAGGAGAAGAAAGAAAAAATAGAAGCAGAAATAAAAATGTTGAAATAAACGGTTCGGGTCGGACATGGTGTCCGACCCGGAAACATTCTGCAACAAGGTGCGATTAGTCATGATGATGAAACTCGCTCTCCGGATGGTGGTTACTGCCGAAGGGTGGCTCGGCTTCCTCAGGGAACGGTTCCTCGGGATCCACCGGGGTCTTCAACTCTTCTTGACCCGGCTCCGGACCGAAATGTACCCACCCTGCGGGAACTTCGCGCGCTTTCTTGAACGGCGTGTTATCAGGCATCGCATATCTCCTTGTGTACGTCTGCTCTAAACTATACTATCTCGGTATGCAATGGCGAAGTGTACAACATAACATGCTTCCGGAAACACCCGGTGTCTACTTTTTTATAAAAGGAAAGGAGATTTTGTACATAGGGAAGGCAACATCGCTCCGCAGTAGGGTGCGCAGTTACTTTTCATCGGACATCGTTGCTACGCGGGGGCCGCGTATCGGTAAGATGCTCACGGAAGCGACGGGCGTCCGCGTACAAAAGACCGAATCGGTGCTTGAGGCGCTTATTCTGGAAGCCGCCCTTATCAAAAAGCACCAGCCGAAATACAACGCAAAGGAAAAAAGCGACACCAGTTTTAATTATGTCATCATCACTGACGAAGAGTTTCCGCGCATTTTTACCGTACGCCATCGGGAATTGGTACAACAACAAACAGCACACAGCAAATATCAAAACATATTCGGGCCCTTTCCGCACGGCACACAGCTCAAGGAGGCGCTGAAGATTATCCGCAAGATATTTCCGTACCGGGGGAAAAATGACGCGCCGCTCGTCTCGGACGGCAAACGTGCCTCCCGTCTGTATGAAGAACTTGGATTGTCACCGCACCTCGGTAACGTGTCTGCATCTGAGTATAAAAAAACAATCCGCCACATCATTCTTTTCTTTGAAGGGAAGAAAAAACAGCTCGTGACGGCACTAACAAGAGAAATGAAACAACACGCGCGAATGCGCCGTTTTGAACAGGCGCAGGAAATAAAACGTCAGTTGTTTGCACTGCAACACATCAACGATGTTGCACTGCTGAAATCTGAGATTCAAAATCCGAAATCCGAAAAGAGAATAGAAGCATATGATGTGGCGCACATCGGAGAAACAAACCGTATCGGCGTCATGACTGTTGTGGAGAACGGGGAAGTAAGCCGAAAGGAATACCGGACATTCAATATCAAAAGCGCGGAGGCGGGGGACACGGCGGCCTTGCGGGAAGTTTTGGAGCGTCGTCTTAACCATGACGAATGGCAACTGCCGAAACTTATTGTCGTGGACGGCGGTATGGCTCAAAAAAATACCGCAGAGAAGGTTTTAAAAAGTTTCGGATATCGGATTCCTGTTGTTGCGGTTACCAAAAATGAACGGCACAGACCGGAGAAACTTCTCGGTGCTCAGAAGGATATAACGGAGTATGGGAATGACGTACTGCTTGCCAACAACGAAGCGCATCGGTTTGCCGTGAGCCGACACCGCGCGCAACGGCGTCGTTTTTGAATTGTTTGACGGGGGTGGGGTTGTTTCGGAGTACTATCACGTTGGCAGTGATTACCCGGGATATGACGTCGGGCAGGTGGCCACCTGCACATCCGCGTCTGCGCCTTACGACCAACTAAACCACGAAAGCCCGGGTCGATCGGTTCTTTTCGTCCTCATTCTGACCTTCAGAATAAGGGCCGCCAAATGCAAACCGGTGTCCGATTCTCGAAAGGATTCCTTCTTGCAGGATCCGGCAAGAGTGGCGTCCGCCAAAACACACGTGGCCGCGTGTGAACGGTCTGGGAGGCAGCACAGGGTTTGGGCTCCGGGGCGACAATCCGGGGCTTTTTCTTTTCCAAAAAGTTCCAAAAAGAGATATTGACAAATAAACTTTCCGGTGTATACTACTCGGCAAGGTGGACAAAACGGTGCCACCGACGCGCAGAACGCCTCGACGAGTAATCGACGGGCATCAAAATTCTGACGCAGTGAGTCAGACAGTTGGGGAGGCCGAATTCCCGGGCGCCCAGCTGAGAACAGGGATTTTCCTAAGCGAGACGCCACATTGCTTAGGAGAAGGTATGTGGCGGGAGCGCTCTCCAAAACACCGGAGGCGCTCTTTTCATATTTAAAAAATTTTTCCAAAAAAGCGGAAGTGTGCGGTATACCCAGCACTTACTTTTTGTTTTTATAAAAAAGTAAAAAAGTCGGTTTCTTGTTCAAACTACAGTCTTTCTTTCTAAAATTGTAAGTGCTGGGTATACTGTACGTATGACCAAGATTCGAGTCGGGGTGCTCCGCGGAGGCCCGAGTAATGAGTACGATGTTTCTCTTAAAACAGGGAAGACGGTTTTAAGCGTGTTGCCTCGTGACAAGTACGAACCGGTAGATATTTTTATTGACCGTGGCGGACAATGGCACATGGACGGTTTCCCGTTGGCGCCCGAACATGCGGCGAGGCGTGTCGATGTTATTTTTAACGCACTTCACGGTGCGTACGGTGAGGACGGGGAAGTACAGCGTTTACTTGAACAAGTATCCGTGCCCTACACAGGGTCGCGCTCATTTGCGTCAGCACTTGCCATGCATAAGGGGCGTACAAAGGAGAAACTGTTACAAAGCGGAATTAAAACACCTTCACACATTATTTTTGATACACGAACACAGGGACCTGCCGATGTGGTGCATATATTTAAAACATTTTCACACCCGAGTGTGGTAAAACCGATTGCCGACGGCTCGTCGCTCGGTGTGTCCATCGTGCGAAAGTTTAGCGACCTATCCGAAGCAATAGAGCGCGCGGCGGTGTTTTCTCCCGAAGTGCTCATTGAGGCATACATTCCCGGAAAGGAAGCAACGTGCGGGGTTATTGAAGATTTTAAAGGACAGAAGTTGTACACATTGTTGCCCGTGGAAATTGTTCCTCCGCACCAATCGCCCTTTTTTGACTACGATGCAAAATACAGCGGTCAGACGGAAGAACGTTGTCCGGGACGATTCTCAAAACAGGAATCTGAAGCTATTCAGAACGCTGCGCGGGCAACTCACCATGCAGTGGGCGCGTCTCACTACTCGCGTACGGATTGCATCGTCACCCCGCGCGGTGAGGTGTTTGTACTTGAAATAAACACACTCCCCGGATTGACCGAGGAGTCATTGTTGCCGAAAGCTCTGGAAGCAGTCGGTGTTTCATTCCCGCA
>CAZVYH010000016.1:9078-10436 GCA_964631485.1 uncultured Candidatus Saccharibacteria bacterium | reverse complement strand
TCCGTATGTTAAAAGCCTCAGACCACACCGTGGTCTGAGGCTTTTTGCTTTCTGTCTGCTACTTTCTACGCCCCCTCTATAGACCCGCGGAAATGTTGTAAATCGGAACGAGAACTGCCGCCAAGAGCGTACCGACGCCCAAACCGAGAAGCACAATCATGGCAGGCTCAATGAGGTCAACAAGCGTATCGACGGCGTTTTTCACCTCGCGTTCGTAGAAGTGAGCTAGTGTTTTAAGGATTCCCGCGAGTTCTCCCGTTTCTTCACCGATGCGAATCATTTGCGTCATAATGTTCGGAATGAGGTCGTTGCCTGTGAGTGAATCAGCGACACTTGAACCCCCGCGCACGCTCTCCACCGCTTTTTTGAGCAAATTTTCGTACAGTACGTTACCCACCACCACCGAGCTGATTTCAAGACCGCGCACCATCGGAATACCCGAGGAAAGCATGGTGTTCATGTTGTCGGCAATACGCGAAAGGTAGAGTTTGCGGTACAAAGAACCGAGATAGGGTATTGAAATTTTGAGACGTGAGGACGCCATAATGCCCGCCGGAGTGTGCATGTACTTCCAGAGCCACACGCACCCTATCGCGAGAAGAATAACGAAGAAAATACCGTAGTTAACGAGGAATGTACTGATACCGATGACAACCTGCGTATAGAGAGGTATCGCCTGTCCGCTGTCCTCAAGAATGGATGAGAGCTTCGGAATGACAGTCGTAAACATCAAAATCATCACGATGATGAACACCGATATGACGAATGCCGGGTAAATGAGGGCGTTTCGCGCCTTTGACGTCACCTCGTATGTGCGGTCAAGGTAGTCGGCAAGATAGAGGAAGGTTTGATCAAGTTTTCCTGATTCCTCACCCGCGCGCACCATATTGACGTAAAAGAGCGAGAAAATCTTCGGATGCTTCTCAAGTGCTTTGGAAATGGCAGACCCTCCCTGCAAATCATTTGATACTTCAAGAAGTGCGTAGCGTAGTGCAGGTTTTTCTGTTTCCTCGGCAAGCAGACGAAACACACGAAGTGCCGAGACCTGCGCCTCAAAGAGGGTTGCAATCTGACGTGACAAAATAACAAGGTCTTTGTTGGACACCCCGCTGCCGAACGTGAATGATTTTCCGAGCGGACCTTCGGTACTGACCGCCTTGATTGACGAAATGACCAACCCTCGCTGTTGCAGGGAACGGATTGCGATATCGTCGTTAATCGCATCTATTGTTCCTGTTTTCTCGTTTCCCTCTTTATCAAGTGCTGTGTAAGAAAAAATCATATGACAATTATCCCCCTATGGCCAAAAGCGCGAGTAAGACGACTAATCCGATGCCGATATAAAGTAACACTTTCAT
>CAZVYH010000016.1:0-8978 GCA_964631485.1 uncultured Candidatus Saccharibacteria bacterium | reverse complement strand
CGTGCCGTTTCAACCGTGATATCGCCCCGACGTACCAGCTCAGCAAGCGAGCGGTTCATATCTATCATGCCGTATTCGGAACCCGTTTCAATAACCGTGTCTATTTCATGTGTCCGTGCTTCACGGATGAGGTTTGCCGTTGCCTTTGTGTTGATGAGCAGTTCGTACGCGGGAACGAGGCCTCCTGATACGCGCTGCACAAGGCGTTGTGAGAAAATACCGATGAGTGACCCTGCAAGCTGAAGGCGAACCTGGTCTTGTTGTTCTGGAGGAAACGAGTCAATGATACGGTCAATGGTCTGAGACGCGCTGTTGGTGTGCAGTGTTGAAAGCACAAGGTGTCCGGTCTCAGCCGCGGTTACCGCAGTTGCAATTGTTTCCTGTCCGCGCATCTCCCCCACCATGGCAACATCCACGTCCTGGCGGAACATCTGGCGCAACGCAATGTGAAAGTCCTCCGTATCGATGTGAATTTCGCGCTGGTTAATCATGGACTTCTTCGGCTCAAAGATGTATTCAATCGGGTCTTCAATCGTCACGATGTGGTCGGCACGCTCAGAGTTGATGACGTCAACCATCGCGGCAAGCGTGGTTGATTTTCCGTGTCCGACGGGACCCACCACAAGGAAGAACCCTTGCTCACGGCGGGCAAAATCGGCCAGAATCGTCGGCAACGCCAACTCTTCAATTGTGCGTATTTTTTTCGGAATGAAACGCAGTACGATGTCCACGGTTCCGCGTGAAAATGAACAGTTTCCTCGAAAACGCGCTTCCCCGTCGTTGTAGCTGTATGAAAAGTCTATCTCTTTATTCCGCAAAAAAATCTCGCGGTTTTCCGGCGACAAGAGTGCCTGCATGAGCCCCTGCGTGTCCTCGGCGGTCAGTACGTCTTTCTTCACAAGAGGAATAAGCGTTCCGGAAATGCGAATGGTCGGATTGTATCCTGTTGAAAGGTGCAAATCAGACGCACCCTCTTTGACGGTAATGCCGAGCAAATCATGTAATTCCTGTGCGTATTCGTGTGATGACATATAGATACTGTGTTATTTATTGTACCACGGAAGGAGTTTGTTCCTCCGCGTTCTCCTGTGTAAACGCTTCTTCTGCAGTGTCGTAGAGCCCGCCGAGCGTGTTGACCTCCTCAAACGGAACTTCCTTGCGCATACTTTTCATGAGCGCATCTTCGCGCATCGTAATCATGCCGTGGTCGCGCGCCGCTTTAAACAATTTCGGTTCAACAGGGTCAGTCAAAATGATATGTTCAAGATCTTTGGTCATTTCTGCAACCTCAAACACGGCGACCCGCCCGCGTGTTCCGTTCGGGCAGTCCTCCGACGGATCCAGACCGTAGAAAGAATCCGAGTCGGGTATTTCCGAGCGGTATTCTTTCGGAAGATCCGCGAACTGTTTTTCAAGCATCGCCTTCAATCCTTCTTCAATAGGCATTTTCTTTCCTGTTTCAGGACAAAGTTTTCGGACAAGACGCTGTGCCATCGCAAGAATAAGCGTCGGACCGATGAGGAACGGGTCAACACCCATGTCGATAAGGCGCGGAATGGCGCCGATTGCGTTGTTGGTGTGAATGGTAGAAAACACGAGGTGACCGGTAAGTGCCGCCTGAATGGCGAGTTGTGCCGTTTCCTTGTCGCGGATTTCTCCCACCATGATGATGTCCGGGTCCTGACGGAGCGTCGTACGAAGTCCGGATGCGAATGTGTATCCGATTTCAGGCCGCACCTGCGACTGATTCATGCCCGCGATACTGTACTCAACCGGGTCTTCGAGAGACAGCACATTTTGTGTTTCGCGGTCCACTTCCTGCAACATGGAGTACAGCGTCGTCGTCTTTCCTGAACCTGTCGGACCGGAAATAAGAATGAGACCGTACGGGCGCGTGATCGCATTGCGGATTATTTTCAAATTGCGCTCGGAGAAACCGATTTGTGAAAGCGGAAGAACGCCTTTTTCCGAATCAAGAATACGGAGCACCACCTTCTCGCCGTAATACGCGGGGAAGGTTGAGACACGGAAGTCAATTTTGCGCCCGCTGATGCGCGCGGAGAAACGGTTGTCCTGCGGTTTGCGCTTTTCATCAAGCTTCATGTTGCAGAGAATCTTGATGCGCGCGACGACCGCCGCGTGCACGTTGAGCGGCAACGTAAGGTTGGTCGCCAGTACACCGTCAACACGAAAACGGACTTTCACGCTGTCGGACGTCGGTTCAATGTGAATGTCGGACGCATCACCCTCAATCGCATGCTTTAAAATAGTGGCGACGATTTTCGTAACCGGTGCATCTTCCACAAATTGTTCCTGCTCCTCTTTTTCCTTCTTTCCTGCTTCCTGTAGTTTGCGCGACAGCTCCTCTTCCTCCTCAGTCAGCTCGGATTCCAGGTCGGTAAGCGCTTTGGTAACTTCCCCCGTCAACCCTTCGTACGTTTTCAAAATATTTTCAAAGTCGGTTTGTGATATGAGGAAAAGCTTAAACGGCATGTCTATCTTTGTCGCGATAAACTGCAGAGCATCACGTGCCTCTACGTTGTCGGGATCAACGATGCCGACTTCAAGGGCGCCCTCATTAACCGCAAGCGGAGCAATCTGGTAGTGTCGCGCCGATTCTTCCGGAAGATACCGGAGTATTTCAAAAGACACGGGAGCGGTAACAGAGCGTGTCGGCAAACCGAAGTGCACGCCTTTCGCTTCCAAGATTTCCTCAGGAAGAACGCCGTGGGAACGCGTCACCTCTTCCACACTCTTGCCGGTTGTCTGCGCCTCTTTTTCAAAGACGCCCACAGACGCTTCGTCAATAACACCTTTTTGTGCAAGTTCGTTTAAAAAAGACATACGTCGCACCGCATCAGCGGGGAGATTACAAATCCGTGTCCTCGAAATTTATCACGCTCACATCTACACTTGAAGTTCCTTGTTGTGCGGCCGGTAATATTCCGTCGGAACCGATCGGTGCAAACGGGTTGGGTCTCTGACGCGGTTCAAGCGCAAAATTTACCGTAAAGTCCGTGAGAGACGTAAAAAGCGGATCAGAAAAAAATGTCCCATCAAGTGTGATGTCCTCAAGCTGAGACAAAAGCATGAGCAATTCACCCTCGTCCCCCGTTATCGACGATGCCGACGCACTTGAAGACAACGGCGCCTCGGCTTCTTTTTTGAAAAAGATCGCGTAGAGAACAAAGAGTATGAGTACCCCGAGAATAACGCCGATGATTTTTTTATACTTTTGCAACATACAAATAGTTAGCGCAGCCAGTACGTATTAGCGCGAATAGTGTACGTGGTGATTCCCGTAACGGGCATGGCCTCTCCGATTTCAATCGAGTCAACATCAATGAGTCGCAGACTATTTTCAAGATCCCCGAGAAACGTCTTAAACCTGTCGTATGTTGTGGAAACATTGAATGAAACGGAAATGGTGCCGTACGGACTGTCTTGCGGTCCGATGCCGGCCTTTTTTGAGCCGGTGTCGGTTGCGCCGTCAACTTCAACATTGAGTACCGTCAAATCATGCCTGCGGGCAATTCCGTTGATATCAATAATGAGACGAACGGTATCAATAGTGTCAGGGAGCAACGTGTCCAATCGCCGTATGTCGTTCTGAGAAAACGAGTTAAACGTATTCTTCAAAGAATCACGTTGTTTTGTTAAGTCCGCCGCCTCTTTAAGCGCTTTGTCAAAACTGGCGATCTCAGTGCGTTTTCCTTCCGTGCCCTTATATCGCGGATTGGTAAACCCGAAGAAAATAACGAGTGAAAGAATTATGAAAATGATGCTTGAAATAAAACGCATATGTATGACTTATCCTCCTGTTACTTCGCCCGCTACCTCTCCCGTCTCCTGTGTCGTTGTTGCCCCTGTCGAAGATGATTCGCCGACAACAACCGCCGCGGATGTCGTTTCTTCGGGGAGATCCATACTTACCGATCCGGCGCCGCGCTCTCTCCGTTCGAGAAAAGAAACGACCGACTTATTGACGTTCGCCGTAACTGAAAAGTTTACGTTTCCACGCTCGTTCAGTTGAAAATCAGAAAAGATCGCCTCCGTCAGATAGCTGCTGTCTCCGAACTCATCCGACTGCAGTGCGACGGACGTAAACGACTGCCCTTCTCCTTTCAAAACAATCTGTATACCATCCTCGTTGTGCGAGTATGAAAAATGTGTGAAGCGAACGGTTTTCAATGTTAACTCTTGAAGTAGTTCAAAAACACCGGTAACCGCCACGTGTTCGTTGAGTAGCTTTCTGCCTACGGTGAGCTTTTTATCAAGACGGGCCATGTCGCGGATAAGCTCAGGAGCAAACGCCGCGCGCTGTTGTTGTAAATCCTCCTTCTTGCTTGCAAGCGCACTGTCAAGATACTTTTCATACAACATGACACCCCCCACCGAAACCAGAGAAAGCACGAGCAAAACCACTCCAAAAACGAGAAGTATGCCCGCCCCGGAAATGCGGGAGCTTTTTTCTTCTACCACCTTCTTGGGAATGAATGATGTTTGGAATTGCTCCGCCATTGAAATAGATTACGTGCTTCCAGTATAAACCACGACGTCCGCCAAAACGACATGTACTGTGTATATCTGCGTCCGCACTACGCCTGTTCTTCAAGCCGCCTCAGCGCAACACCCACGGCGACATCAAACTCAGGACCGACTTGACGCAACACGTCCGCAAGAAACGCGGGCGCCTCGACTTTTCTGAACGGATTTGAAACTGTAATATCCGCCTGGAAGATACTCGCCGCACGTTCATTGATTCCCGGAATAACCACCCCTCCGCCCGTGAGAATAACTCTGCCGATATTGCGCGCGTGCTTTCTTTGGTACGCCAACATGATGTGCTGAGCCTCGGCAAAAATGGAATCAATAACCAGAGACACAATCTGTCCGACGTCCGCATGCGGGCCCTCCGTGAGCACGCCGTATGCGCGCTTCATTTCATCCGCCTGACGTTCGGGAATACCGAGACCTTTTGTAAGCGCAATGGTTATTTCCTGAGAGCCGCGGCTGATAACATGCGACTCGCGAAGAACTTTTCTGTCGACAATATAAATCTTCGTCGTTCCCGCACCCAGACCGAGAATCATCGTCGGCGCCAACTCTTCCTCAAGCGCGGCGCGGATGGTGCTGAACACTTCTATTTCAAGAAAACTTGCGTTCAGACCAGCGCGTTGAACGACGGTGTTGTATTTGGAAATTGTTTCTTTATGGACGGCAACGGCAAGAATTTCAACTTTCTTTGCTTTTTGTTGTTCCGGTGTTTCCTCACGTCTCTCTGCGGACTCAACCTTCGGAACCACGCGCCAGTCAAGGATTACCTCATTGATGGACACCGGAACGTATTTCCGCAGTTCAATGGGAACCATTTCCCGAAGTTTTGCTTCGCCGACGTCCGGCATCTCAATAATATTAATAAGACTCGCGGACAACGGCATCGCAACGCCGCACTCGACGGTATTTACTTTTGCTTCCCTCATTAAATCAGCAACGGCATCACCGAGTTTTTCGGCGGAAAGACTTGTCGCCTTTCCCATATCAACACCCGCGTACGGACCAAGCGCGAGTTCTCCGTACGTTTCAAGAACCGCCCGGCCGTGTTTTCTCCCGAGCTGAACCACCTTGATAGTCGATGAGCTCACATCAAGACCAAGAACACTCCCCCCTTTCGGCTTCACGAGGCTACTCGAAATATTTTTGAATATATCTGAAAAAGAGGACATTTTATCCGTTCATTATGACCGTAGTATAGCATTTCCGCATATGAAAAATACATGTGTGTATGCACTGAGACACGCCTGGCAACTCTGTTCCCTACTGTTGTTTCGAAGAGACCCGTACGCCGGAGAGTTGTCGCATATAACACTGGAGGTGCTCGCCGGGCATATCTGCGCACAAAACAACGTCCGTTTGCCCTCCTTGTCGGACATATGTGTACCATTCAAGTATCGCGATCCTTTCATACAAAGCGCCGTACGAGCCGCGAAATACCATCACCGTAAAGACATATGCCTGCTTTTCGGGGAACTCATGTGGCACACGTTCGGCGAAGACCTCTCAACGGAGGTACTGTTGCTTGGCGCACCGTGGATAATCATTCCGATACCTATTTCAAAACGCCGCAGACAAAAACGCGGCTACAACCAAACGGAATGTATCGCGGAAGGATTTATGCGGGGAGCAGACAGTAGATTGTTCACTGTGGCATCCGACGTGCTCACAATGACGTCAGCGCACACCAGCCAGACACACGCCGTGCGAAAAAAAGAGCGCGAACAAAACATTGCCGGTTCTTTCGTCGTGTCCGACTCCGTGCGAATAACGGGAAAAAACATCCTCCTCATTGATGACGTTGTCACCACCGGAGCAACACTTCGTGAAGCATCGCGTGTTCTGCAGGCGGCGGGCGCTCGTCTTGTTCGCTGTTGTGCGGTCGCTCACTAACGCCACACCATAATAACGATGCCCGACACAAGAAGGGCCAACAGCAGATATCCTGTGCTGATGAAATAGTATTCCCAGGATTTTCTTTCCCACAACACCATACCGAGCATACTCGGCACGACAAAACCGATCCACATCCAGAGCGCGGTCGAAATACCGTCTCCGATACCGTACGCACCCATGTAAAAAAGGGTCCGCGCAAGAACCGCCGCAAGAACCACGAGGCTGATAAAGTACAGCAACATTGTTCGTATCATTACCTTCTTGTCACTCATGTCCCGTTGGTGTTCTTCCGAGGCTCCGCTGAGTGCCCGCCAGCGCCGTCCGAATACCGGCTCGCTGTACCAAATCCATCCGATAATAAAGGAGAGGGCGCTTGCCGCAAGAATTGCGGGAATGTTCATATAGATGTACATACCGTAGAGATTAGATGATAAAGATTAGGTATTGATAACTGAGAGACCGTAACAACGAGACTGTTTTTCCACACCTTATATTTGCACAAGTATCCGGCATCTACTTTTCGGTATCTAGATCAATGCATACCGAATTAATACAGTACCGCCTTTGAGCCGGTTTTCCATCTTGACGGAGCGGTCCGCCTGTCTGTGCGGGCAGATCATCAAACACATGACCAAGATGTCCGCCGCATTTCGCACACACCACTTCCGTCCGATGCATAAAATCTTCCGGGTCAGCGTGCAGTATTGTTGCACCCGGCAATGCCTGATCAAAAGACGGCCACCCCGTCCCCGAATCAAATTTTGCGTCTGATGAAAACAACTCGGCACCGCAAGACACACATCGGTATCTCCCCTTTTTTTGTGTGTGTACATACGCACCGGAAAACGGCGCCTCCGTTCCCTTGTCCCAGAGAACCTTTTGTTGCTCGGGGGTCAGCTCACCTTGCCATCCGTGTGTGCTGCGTTGTCCTCCCATGAAAAATTATTCCTGTCCCTGTACCTGCGGAGGTACGGGAGAAAACACGATGTCCATAGGAATCGCAAACACGGAGTTGTCGGACTTCCACGGCTGACAATCAAAGAGATAGCTCTTTTCAAAATCTGTTATCTGCGGATTGTTGACATCAGCCTCTTTTTTGAGCTCTTTCAGTTCTGTGCGAATGCCCAGCGGCGCAAGACTCGTCCATGCGTAGAAAAACTCACCGTCACTAAGCGCATGCGCATCAAGCGTCACGGCACCTGAAGAACTCAACGTGTCACTTTTGAATTTTTTTCCTGAAATAAAGATTGTTCCTTGGGCATTCAAATCAGTCGTGTTTTGTTCCCAAACACACTTCCAGTTTCCTCCCCGGTCAAAGAGGTCAAACATTGTCCCGGAAAAAGAACCCGCTTTGTCTCTGGTAATAAACATGGCGCCCCCGACAACCACAATGAGAACCGCGAGGCCGATAAATAGTTTTGCCTTTTTTGAAAGCGATGACATAGATATATAGTTAACAAATAATGTCTTATGTTACACGTATCATTCTAGCAAAAAAACGGCGGTAACGTAACAGAAAACAAACACCCGTACGGGTGTTTGTTTTTTAAGAGTTAGAGTATTTTTTTCGCCCTTTACTGGCAAAACATCGCCTCACACTGTGTTTTGTCATCACCTGAAAGCGAGGCGCACGACTGACACATTGAACCCGGCTCACCAAACCCGGCACCCATCGCGGAGAGATCGGTGAAGGTAATGCCGGCAGGGGGCGCGAACACACTGTCGTCACCGGACCACCCATCACAGTCCATCTGCAAGTTTGCTCCGAAGTCAACTTGTGATGCGGCTCCTGTCGGAATATCTCCTGAAGGAATAGCTGAGTCCTCCGGTATCGGCATTTTAATACCTTGATTTGTTCCGTCCTCAGACCACATGTACTGGTATGCGCCGTCCATGATAATTCGTGTCTTCATTTCCCTACCGTCAATCATTGACGTGTTTTCCATGTACATCTTTTTCCCGTCGTAATAGACCAGACTCTCTTGATCAAATCCGTCTCCCGCCATCTTGTATTCACACTTTGCCGGTTTTCCTCGGGCAATTAAATCACCAAGTGATGTAATGCTGTCTGATACACCCCCTGCAGGTGAATTCCCGCGGGAAAACATAACTCCCGCAACAATGAGAACAAGAATAATAATTCCGATAATGAGCCCTTTCTTTCCTCCTTTTGAAGAACCCTCGGGGACCTGTGTATTTGTTGTATCTCCTTCCATATATAAAGTAATAGCCACTAGTAATAGTGTAAGTATACACCCTTACCAGAAACAATTGAAAAATGGCTTTTTTTCAGGCATTATGTGTTCTGAAGAACCGCCAAAACCTGGAGAGGTGGCAGAGCGGATTGAAGGTGTATAGACACCTTTAATCTGAACCCGATGAAATCGGGTGAAGTGGACGAACTTGTTCGAACGCTCTACCATATTTCCCTAAACACCTGGAGAGGTGGCAGAGCGGTCGAATGCAGCATCCTGCTAAGATGCTGAGGGGGAAACCCCTCCGAGGGTTCGAATCCCTCCCTCTCCGCA
>CAZVYH010000015.1:9045-10623 GCA_964631485.1 uncultured Candidatus Saccharibacteria bacterium | reverse complement strand
AAAAGAAAACAGCCGGCTTTCGCTGGCTGTGCGTGAGTCTTCGGTCTCACGGCTTTGGAGCGGTCCACGGGCGCTCGAACCCGAAGGCGTACACCCCGAGGGCGACCCAGCCCAGGCCGGTCAGGACCAGGACCCAGTGCCCGGCGTGATGGAATGACGGATTTCCCGCCATGATTCCCACCACACCGAGACCGATTTTGATGGACCCGAGGCCGGCGAAGAGGATGAGGGTAGCGAGGCGCATGAGATTCTTCCACACTTCCAACATGTGTAGCTCCTTTCGAAGAGAACAAGGACGAGATTGTCCCATCAAAATTTTCAAATCATTTTAAAAACTTTGATGGAAGGAGCAACTTAAACGTGTGCCCCCGGAACGTTGCGTGAGTCTTCGGCCTCACGACTTCGGAGATTCGCTCTCCGCAGGCGCCGGAAACAAGCTCCAGACTATACGTTCTGGAAATCCCAGCGACACGGATACATGGATGTACGGCACGGTGCATTGCCGTGGTTCCACATATTTCCGCAAGCTATCGAGATGTTCCTGTGAAGAAACAATCTCTGGGACTCCCAGATCGACCAGTCTCTCGTCGAGGACGACGAGCGCCAATTCCGTTGGAATGTCCGACAACCGAGTCGGTGCATCCTTCAACAGAACAACGCGACCAGTAGCCACTCCCCGGAACCACTGCGGAAAAGAGATATTCTCCATATTTTTCCCCTGCGCGGTAGCGCGGTAGTGGTTTGGTTTTATTGAAAGAACACCTTTTTCTGTTTCGTCCTTTCGGACTCATCAGGACAAGTACGCACTTATCAACAGATCCGGGATGACGCTCCGGAAGACGGGGATTTTGGTAACGTTCCCATACGTTGCGCGAGCTTCAGCTCACGACTTCGGAGATTCTGTTGCCAAGCTCCCCGTGAGCTCCGGGATACTACAGGCAGGATTCGCGAAACGCCTGGATGTCGGACTTAACCCCACGATCCCTGTAGAACAACCTCTCTAGACGCTTGTAGTCCCTTGAGTTGTACGACAGGTCGAGCGGCTTGCCCTTCACCACACGCGGATCGCCACCTCCCTGGAAGCACCCGTATCGGGAAACAATCGCCACCAATCTCCCCCGATAACGGAGATGGTGTTCGATGTACCATGCCATATCGATCTCCTTTCGGAAGAAATTGGTTGGGGTACAAGAATGAGTGTTTGTGGTTTGCACTGGAATATACCAACCCGCAACGTACGCTGACGTTGCCTCCAAAATCCAACCGATGGATTTATGGAAAAGCAGGTTGTTTACCATTCCAATTGTCACCGCTCACATTGCACACTCGGGCAACGCTCGTGCCAGCAAGCACGAGAAGTTTACGCTGGTCACTACCGGGCTTTGGCGACAGGTGTGTTTAAAGCACGGTTTGCTAATCCGTACCCACACCCGAACCTCCACCTACCCCATCCAACGTGGGGATTCTCCCGTGCCAACGCTTTCGAGGAACTTTCGGACCCCGGAATATACCGAGCAATTGAACCAAGTATATTTCGGGATCCGATTTTGGTTTTGAAAGAACATCTTTTTCTGTTTC
>CAZVYH010000015.1:7095-8945 GCA_964631485.1 uncultured Candidatus Saccharibacteria bacterium | reverse complement strand
TCTGTTTCGTCCTTTCGGACTCGTCAGCACGGAAACGCATCCGTGAACAGAAGTCCGTATCGTGGACCAGACGACCCGCCCCTGTCTTGGCGAGAATTCGGGTGGTGTGGCTCCCAGTGAACCCTGGGGTTTCGAACACACCTCACGCCTCCCGAGGACTTATCCCGTCTAGAACGGGGACAGGTATCCGTATCGTGGACCAGACGGCACACAGCGGGCGTTGGGCCCTGAAATAAATCCGAACTCGTCACTTCCAGAGCAGGATTTATCCCGTTTGGGGAGAAGCGGTCAGGCTCGCGGCCCTGACCTACCGTCTTCCGACCCAACGTCGGAAGAAACGTATCCCCGCCCTTACTGATCGGAGAGCTGGCTCCCTTTCAGAGGTCATGGTGGCTGTATGCACCCACCTACCCCTATTCCGGGGCCGCACGTGAATTTTCTAGGTGCGGCGTATTAGCATGTCCCGGAATAGAGGTGGGTGGTTTGTTTTTTCAACCTAACTTCCGGTGGTCATTATATTTAGAAAAATTAATTTGTCAAGTTATATTAGAGATAGACAGCTTTGTATCTATTATTTTGGCTTAATAGAGCCATTTCTATTTTTAATAAAAGTTATTTAATATAGTTTTTTATACAAAAAGCGCTTGACAAAAAAATCTGTGTGAGTATAATCATGCACAGATTTGGATGCAGGGTGCGCCTGTATCCAACCGATTCCAACGCATCGAAAAGGAGGGTCCTATGCCGGATTAACCCCCCGACCCCGAAGTGCCCCGCGATCCAGTGGAGGTCGTGGGGCTCAAGGGAAAGGGTGTCGGCGGACCAGAAAGGAGAGAAGATGTTCGACTAGCGCGGAATCACGGCTTCATCGGAACACCACTACCACAGACCCCGAGCGGGTCAAGGAGAGGCATGGCCTTCTGACGAAAGCCGAGCCGCCCACGGGCGGAGCACCTGCAAATCACGAAGATGTGGTTTGCAGGTGCTTTTACTTTTTCTTTGCAGAGTCAAACACAAGTTTAAAAAGAGATCTGAGTGTCTCTGCTACATCCCCACTCTTTATCACAATCCCGGCAATATTTTTTCCTAAAATAGCAATCCGAACAGTATCTTTATAAATAACAATGTCACTTTTTATTGGATATTTTAATCCATCTAACATCATTCGATCTGAAGTGTTGTCAGAAGCACGCTCTCCAATTGATGATGTATACAGAGCTTTTCCTTTTATTCCCATTGAAATTCTTTTCTGGCGTAATGGTTGAAGTTCCTCTTTTGTAAATTTTTTCTCAACAACATCTCGCGGATAAATCATATACGCAAGAGGATCGGAACCATTTTTACTATCAAAAGCTTCGAATGTGGAGTTTATAACCCCATCCCTGCCCTCAAAAAATCTCACCACAGGACGCTCACCGGATTCCCGCTGTAAACTCTTTATCTGAGGAATGTAGTCTTTGAGCACGCGCTTTTTATCTTCCAATGACGCTTTCTGTTGTTCAATGAACGTTTCAAGTCGTTCAGGCGGTTCTGCATTGTACCGAACGTCCCGCCCTGATTTTGTTTCGCTCACCAAACCTTTTTTCTCAAGCGTCTGCAATACGACATACACCGTGGGTCGTTTGATTTTTGTTTTGTGAGAAAGGTCAGACACCGACGCGTAATCAACCGCGAGAAGCGCGAGATAGAGAGATGCTTCTTTGTCGCTAAGACCCAACTCCTGGAGAAACTTTTCAAACATAATTTGATGATAGCACAGTTGCGTCGTTCAGAAACAAGGGTAAAATGGGCACACGTACCAGCCAAATCTCTAGTATCAGATATCTAATCTCTACCTATATGTTAATTCC
>CAZVYH010000015.1:3141-6995 GCA_964631485.1 uncultured Candidatus Saccharibacteria bacterium | reverse complement strand
TACGGTGAACGGGCATATGACATCTACTCTCGCCTGCTCAAAGACCGCATCATTTTTTTGGGCGGACCGATTGACGACCATGCGGCAAACATCATCATTGCGCAGCTGCTTCACCTTGAATCACAGGAAACAGACAAGGACGTGTGGTTTTACATCAACTCTCCCGGAGGCTCCATTACCGCAACGCTTGCCATCATCGACACTATGAACCACGTGAAGCCCGATGTTGCGACGGTGTGCGTCGGTATGGCGGCATCCGGTGCCGCTTGGATTCTTTCTTCGGGCGCAAAAGGCAAACGGCACGCACTTCCGAACGCCGAGGTTATGATTCACCAGCCGCTGGGCGGTGTTGAAGGTCAGGCAACGGACATTGCGATTACCGCAGAGCACATTCTGAAAATGAAAGACAAACTTGCGTCGCTTATGGCCGACAACACGGGACAATCAAAGGAAAAAGTGACAAAGGATATTGAACGTGACTTCTTCATGTCTGCAGAGGAAGCAAAAAAGTACGGCGTTATTGATACAATTTTGACGAAGAAAGCCAAAAAATAAAAAACATCTCTGTTTGCACAATCCCCGCGCCACAAAATGGCGCGGGGATTGACTTTTATGTAAAAACGAGTATAAAAGTACCCGGAAGAAGCTGTACCCGACCATAAGAAGGAGAAACGACGTGCGCATCACGACAATCATCCGCCGATTCAAGAGGCGGAGGAGGATCAAGATCCTGCTGAGCCGACTCCGTTGGCAAGAGAAGCTTGTCGACGACCAGATCACCGGGATTCTCAACATCGTTCGCAGGGCCGAGAAGGAGTGGGACATCGACGTCGCCTCCCACCTCTTTCGGATGTATCGCACTCGCAGGGTCTACGGGAAGAGGGCCGAAGCCCTTACCCGCAGGCTCCAGATGATCTAACGTCGGTCAGCGGCGCTGACACCGCCCGCCTCAAGAAGCCCGTGCTTCTTCAGGCGGGTTTCTTTGTATTCGCATCTTGTCAGAGTGCAAAAATGGGCGTATGATGTTCACATTACAACAATAAATCGTGAAGTCCGCTTGAAATTTTTTGCAAAGTCTATGAACAACCTCTCAGTACAACTTCTGAAACGTATATCTTTCCTAGCCTGTCGCGCTGTGGGTCTCTAATTCTTTCAAAAATATCGGGCGGTTTCCTAAAACCGTATGGATTTAAAACTTGTCGCCTTCCTGCTGGCTGCTGCCGGCTTGGTTGGCATCGCTCTCGGATACTTCCTACGCTACCTTGTCTCTCTCGGTCAGCGCGGTTCCGTTGAGCTTGAAATAAAACGTAAGCTGCTTGAAGCACAGGAAGAGGCTAACAAGGTTCTTGAAAACGCGGAGAAAAAAGCCCGCGAAACACTCGCTAGTGCACGCACCGAAGCGCGAGAACTTGATGAAAAACTGAAGAAGACCGAGGAACGTCTCATTAAAAAGGAGGAGTTGCTCGACAAGCGTCAGACGGACATTGATCAGACCGGTGAAGAGCTCAAAGAAAAGATTGAAGAAGTGAAAGGTCTTCGTGAAGACGCCGAAAAACTCACGGAGAAACGCCAACAGGAACTCCAATCACTCTCACACCTCACCGAAGAAGAAGCAAAGGATCTCTTTATTAAAGAAGTTGAGAAAAAATACGAAGAAGATCTCATGGTGCGCATGCACAAACTTGAGATTGTCGGAAAAGAACAGCTTGAGAAAAAGGCTCAGGATATTTTGGTTACCTCCATTCACCGCTTGGGAAGCAACGTATCATCTGACGTCATGTCGTCATCAATTGACCTGCCTTCGGACGACATGAAGGGAAAGATCATCGGAAAAGAAGGACGCAACATCAAAGCATTTGAACGCGCATCCGGCGTCGAAGTTGTCGTTGATGACACGCCGGGAATGATTATTCTCTCATCCTTTGACCCCGTACGACGCGCGGTCGCCAAATTGGCCTTGGAGCGCCTCATTAAAGACGGACGTATTCAACCGGCACGTATTGAAGAAGAAGTTGAGAAGGCGCGTCTTGAAGTCAACAACATCATCAAAGAAAAAGGAGAGCAGGCGGCATACGATGCCGGCGTATTCACGCTCGACCCGAGGATTATTTCAATTCTCGGCCGTCTCCACTTCCGCACGAGCTACGGACAGAATGTGTTGCAACACTCCGTTGAAATGTCGCACCTCGCGGGCATGCTTGCAGAAGAACTCGGTGCAGATGTTGCGGTTGCGAAAGCGGGAGCACTCGTGCACGACATCGGAAAAGCAGTTGACCATGAAATTCAGGGAACACACGTTGAAATCGGACGGCGCATTTTGCAGAAATTCGGCGCCGACGAAGCAATCATTAAAGCAATGCAGGCGCACCACGAGGAATACCCGTACGAAACGATTGAATCCATCATCGTCCAAGTTGCTGACGCCGTTTCAGGAAGTCGCCCCGGGGCACGCCGTGATACGGTTGAAAACTACCTCAAGCGTTTGAGTGATCTGGAAAATATTGCAACGTCATTCGAAGGAGTTGAGAAGGCATATGCGATTCAGGCAGGACGTGAAATCCGCATCTTCATCAATCCTGAAAAAATTACCGACATTGAAGCAAAAACAATGGCGCGTGCAATCGCTGATCGTATTGAAAAAGAATTGAAATTCCCCGGTGAGATCAAAGTGAATGTGATCCGGGAAAACCGCGTTATTGAATACGCACGGTAGAAAATAACATTACCGAGATGCTATGAAGGCCGGTTCCCATGTTGGGTTCCGGCCTTCTCTGTTGGAAGAACAGTTCTAGAGCTTGAGACCTTCCGGCGAACGCGTCCAGATCTTCGACTGCTCGCCGCCGTTGGTCAGCCACTTGTTGATGACCGTGGCGACACCGACGATGTCCAGAGCCACTACCTGCTCTTTGGAGGCGGTGTTCTCCAGAACCCAGGTTTCGTCCGGAAGCTCGAACACCCGGACGAGGTGGAGTCGGAAGCTACCGATCTGTCGGCTCCAGTGGCCGGCGAGACGGGTGTCCAGGGGGTCACGGTGCTGTTCCACCCACTGGAACTCCTTGCCCGCAAACTGCTTGACCTTCTCGCTCATGAAGCCTCCTCGGCAGATTCCTCGTGAGAGGTCGGGAAAACCCAGTCCTCACTGACCTCGATGACCCTCCCGCGCACCTTGTCCATGACGACATAGACCCGATGCCAGGGCAGAAACGTTTTCGTCCCACAGGAGCTCTCGACTCCGCGGGAAACGACGATCTTGCACCCAACGACATACCCGTTAATACGGGGACCCACACTCTGACAGACGACGCGAGTGCCCCTTTTCAGCGGATTTACCCATGGCATACCTGTATACCCTCCCCGAAAGTGCTTCGTTGGCAATTTTTCTGGTGCTTTTATACACCGTTTAATGATTTATGTCAATAATTTCTCATTTTTTCTATATCCACACTATTCTTTTGGGGTATTGCTTAAAAAACGGCTTCGTTGCTATACTTTTCTATACGGTCGAATCAAAACCATTACCAACCACTAGTGGTTATCAAAATCATATGAATAAGCAAGCACTTGTCGAGCGCATTGCAGAACGCCATGGAGTTACCAAGGCAGACGCAGAGCGCATCATGGACACAGTCATCGATTCAATAACATCAACGCTCAAAGGCGGAGGTGAAGTTGCAATCGCCGGCTTGGGTGCGTTCAAGGTTCGCGCGCGCGCAGCACGAACAGCACGAAACCCACGCACAGGAGCAATGGTAAATGTTCCTGCAACAAAGGTGCCGAAGTTCACTGCAGCAAAGGCACTCAAAGAAGCAGTGAAAGGAAAATAAATAGTTTTTCATTTCATTGTCCCACATACA
>CAZVYH010000015.1:0-3041 GCA_964631485.1 uncultured Candidatus Saccharibacteria bacterium | reverse complement strand
TGTGCGGGCAGGGAGAATCGAACTCCCGTCTACTGCTTGGAAGGCAGTCATTCTACCACTAAACCATGCCCGCGAACCGCTCCTACCAAGAGAATAGTACCAAAAAATGCAGAAACGACAACGCTCGACCGTGTGGGTCGAGCGCCATCCCTTGTTTAAAACATCTACACAAATCACTACTCTGCAGACGAACCATCATCGTCCAAATCATCTTCGTCATCCAAATCATCAGCAAGGTCGTCTTCTTCAACACCCTCAGTTGTTTCCTCACCAAGATCCCCAGCAGCCTTTCTAGGTGCCGTCGGAACACCGTCTTCATCCCCATCCACGGGAAGTACTACATCATCTAGATCTGACATATGCGTGATATGTTAGCCGGCTAATATTATCGCCCCATGCGAATGCGCACGAGTATACCAACGCGCACTCACCAGGTCAACTAAAACCATCCGTACTCCGCAAGGAGTTTATTTTGATTTTATCTAACGAAACCACTCGCGCAGCGAACGGGGCCACGACAACAGAAGTAGGAGTGCGAGCGGTGCTCCCCAGTTGGCCCACCGTTCAACAAAGTCCCACACAGGTTCTCCGACAATCGGACGAAGGAGGGCTGTCCAGAAACCCCAGAGCGCCGCCCACAAAAGCACAATGCGAATAGGCCTCACCAGAACAACGAGTGCAACAAACATATCCATAATACCGATAAGCATGAGCATGGTTCCCGCTGTTATCGCGTCAACGCCGCAGAGTTGCTGTATCCAACCGATCCACTGCTCCTTTCCGTCAAACGCAAACATGCCGTGACCGATAAATTCTCCGGCGACCGCGATACGCAAAACCCATTCAATATGTTTTGTGTTCATGTGATAAGAAAATTATTAAAAAATAAATGTACCCACCAGTGTACCCCGTTAGATATCTAACCGCTATACCTCAAATACAATTAAAGTGGATTATCTAACGGGGTGTAGCGTCTATCGTTTTGTACTACCAGACGCGGTGTGAATTGCCTCCAGTGCCCACTCAGAGAGCACTTCCCTGTCTTCTAGAACATCCGCCGGAACCTCAAAATAGTTTTTTAACACCTGTTCTTTACTCGGACGAAAACAGTCCATTCCGGCGTCAAGAAACTTCTGTTTTGTTTCACTGTCGGTTTTTAAATACAAAACACCTTCATCAATAATCGCAAAAAAGTATCCGCCGGAATACAATCCAAACGCACCAAACATTTTTCGTTCGGTAACATCAGGAATATCAACCAACTGATCTAATACAAAATCTTTAAAAGAGTCGTCTTTCATGGTATATTTTGCAAGTATCTTTGTTGTGCTTCCACCAGATACACATTGTGCCCTTTGTCGGGCCGTCGTATACCGGTAGTACGCTTGCTTTGGGAGCAAGATGACCGAGTTCGATTCTCGGCGGCCCGACAAAGTACATAATACCCCTTTCTTCTGCTTATTCGTGATTTTCCTCACTACGGGCTGTAGTATACCGGTAGTACGCATCCATGGGGTGGATGTAGACCGGGTTCAATTCCCGGCAGCCCGACAATAAAATCCTAAAGGACATTTTCAATGATGCTGGTGTGTGCTGTTTTGTCCTTTAGATTTAGGTGAATAGCCACAACATCTACCTGATACCGCGTTTCACGTGAAATACGTTTTTCTGCCAAATACGTCTCTATCGCCCTCGACAGTCGAGAGAGCTTTTCACGTGTAACGTTTTCTTCCGGTCTCAGTGGATCACCTTCTTCTGTTTCACGTGAAACTATAGTATTCCCTGTTTCCCATGAAACACACTTAACCTCAATAAACCGGATCACTCCACCCTTCTTTGCAATGATGTCTAACTCGCCCCATTTCTTGAGATAGTGCCTGTCCAGTATTTCAAAACCGCGTTTCATGAGAAACAAAACAGCCAACTCTTCTCCAATTTTTCCTATTTTTATGTTTTTTGGCTCATTTTTCACACAAAAAGAGTTTCATGTGTAACAAAAACGTATACGTTTCACGTGAAACATATATATCGGACATTATAATGGACAAAACATTAAAAATGGCTCAACTGGGCTATTTTTTGTAAATTTGAACAAAACTTTTTAAATGTCTGTTTTTGTGTCTTTTACACATATCCCCTGTATTGTCCACAGTTTTCCACATTTTACCCTTTAAAAATAAAGTTTTCTTAAAGACGTCGTGTCTACTGTCTTTTTCAACCATATATGGAAATGGGGAGGTGCGGACGAAATCGCCCGCACCTCCCCGAGTTAGCTGCCGGAGCAGCACCGCGCCACGCGACGCAGCATCCAGCGTTTCGTGTGCATAAGATCACCTCCTTCCATTTGTAAGTATACACGGCGTGTCAAGACAAAACGCCTTCGAGCTCTGGCTAATCAGCGAAAAATAGATATACTTTGTTTTGCGCGGGCATGGTTTAGTGGTAGAACACGTCCTTGCCAAGGACGAGACGGGAGTTCGATTCTCCCTGCCCGCACTTGTTATTAAATAACACTGCTCCCGTGGTGAAATGGATATCACGACAGGCTTCGAACCTGTTGTTGGGGGTTCGAATCCCTCCGGGGGCACAGAGGTCTTTAAAAAATAACCCAACTCCTATGCCCCCTGTGCAAAAAAAAGATCGGCTCAGAGCCACATCTTGGATATGTTTGCTGTTATCATCAATTCCTCTGGTCATTCTAGTAGCACAGATACTATCTGAAATTGTTGTACTACTGATACTGGGAACCTCTGATTATTACTTTTATTTTAACCTCAAAGGGGTATTTGTTATTTCCTCCTGGATATCTTTGTTTGCAATTTTTATAAATGTAGCAGGAATCATTCGGCATCGAAGGGCGGTAAAAAGTGGTACTGCAGAAAAACGAATGTCTAGGGAACCTTACGTCTACGGCCTACTTGTCGCACTCGTGTCCACAGCTATAGTATCTGTAACATTTTTTTCTGTAGGATAAAAATGAAAAATATACCAAAAGAAGCACGGGGAATTGTGGCCCTTTTGCAACACAACGGGTTTGAAGC
>CAZVYH010000014.1:0-11749 GCA_964631485.1 uncultured Candidatus Saccharibacteria bacterium | reverse complement strand
ATGATGAGCCCCGTGGTCCACTTACTTGCATGGCGTATTTGTCGTACGCCGAGAAGAAATCCTACCCGTATCGTTTCTTTCCACATGTCAGAAAATTATAAGGAGATATAGACGCGATCCCCTTCAGAGAGTCCGCCGAGAATTTCAAAAAAGCCGTCAGAACTCCTGAGTCCCAGCACAACGTCCGCCTCTTGTGTCTTTCCTTTTTCATCCGTAACAAGAGAAACATACGGTGTACCGTCTTCGCGGTATGAAACAGCGCGTACAGGAACCGCAATAACGTCCTTCTCTTCGTCGGTAACAATAGTCACTTCTGCGGTCATTCCCGACGCAATACGTTCATCTTGCGTATCAAAAGCAATTCGGGCTTCATACACAGACACATTATCCACAACGGTCTCCGTGCGGTTTACCGAAACAACGGTCCCAGAAAAGCTCATATCACCGAATGCATCGAGTACAACAGTTGCGGTGTCTCCTGTTTTTACTTTTACGCTGTCAATTTCAGGAAGGTCTATTTCCACACCAAACCCTCCTTGAGAAATAAGTGATACTGCCGGAGCGCCGAGAGCCGCGGATTCACCCGGATCAACATGCACCGCCGTCACAATCCCGTTAAACGGGGCAACCAGGGTTCGTTCCCTGATTTGTGACTCAATACGCGCAACCTCGGCTCGCGCCTGGGCAAGTTCCGCTTCGGCAATGGATGATCCTGCCTCTTGGTTGCGAAGCTCCGCCTCCGCTTCTTCTATTGCGCGCTGCCGCTCATCGAGTGCCGTCTGGTACGCGTTGTAATTTGCCGTGTACGAAGTACTTTTTTCATTCGGAAGCGTCACAAACCATGTCGTGTCCCTATATGAAGATATGCCGTCAGGAAATGAAATGAAAAGTCCCCGCGTCCCGATGGGCGTCGGGCCGGTTCTGTTTATTTCAACTGACCCCGTAGTTTCCAAACCGAATACGTAGAGTTTTTCCCTGGATTGCTGCGCACCGCTTTCAACGCGTATTTTGTACGTACCCGGTGCCCCTGTGTATCTGCCTGTGATAGTCGGCGGTGTCTGTGTGTACGTTTGGCTTTGGGCCTCAGCGATTACGCCGTCGGAAAGCATCTCAATAAGCGCATTTCCGACAAGTGTGTCCTGTTTTTGTTTAATCGTGTCCAGGTTAATAGCCGTGTTCGCAGACTGAGCCTGTTTAATAAGAACGTTTGCTTGAGCAGATTGAAGCTCCGCCTGCAGTGTGCCCAGACCAAGACGAGCAAGAACTGCTCCCTTAAACACCTCGTCATTGACGGACACAAATACATCACGGACAACACCGGACGTTTCAAATCCAAGATCAGATACAATATCCGCCTCAACTGTTCCGGAAAGCACTACTTGTTCAATAATATCCCGTCTTGTTACGGAAAAAATTTCCCCGTCACCGTTGCCGTTTTTTGCGACAGCAAACCAGATACCGACAATAAGAATAACCGCAAGAGGCACCCCGTATAACACCTTTTTATTTTTTAGTATTGACTGCATAGGATGACAGTATACCACAAACCCGTTATGTATAAACATCTTTTAGACATGACAAACCGCCACCCCACCCTTCAGAACGTAGTGTTGGTGATACTCTTCGGCTTCAAAAAATGAAGTTGCTTTTTCTATTGCCGTAACAATCGGTTTCTCGTATTTTTTTGAGGATTCAAGTGCCTGTTTTGATTTTTGTGCGGATAATTCCTGTTCCTGCGTATACACAAAAATGACCGAGCGATACTGATATCCGACATCCGGACCTTGGCGGTTCATTTGCGTCGGATCATGGATTTCCCAAAAACGATCAAGAAGTTTTTCATAGGAAATAATGCGCGGATCAAATGTAAGATGAACAACCTCGGCGTGTCCTGTATCACCCTGGCATACGCGTTCATACGATGGTGCATGTACATGTCCGCCCATGAAACCAGCTCGTGTCGTGAGAACGCCTTGGAGAATCCGAAAATCTTCTTCAACACCCCAAAAACATCCGGCACCAAACGTTGCTTCGTTCATAAAACTTTTCCGTTGTTATGTACTAAACATTTTTGGAAACAGCCTCGTGAGAAGCGTTGTGCTGTGTCCTGAGAGATTAAACAATATCACCAACATAAAGAGCGCGAGAGACACCTGGATACTGAAAAAACTGATAAGAATAGCGACACACGATGTATACACCGGAACAAGAATACGTAGTGTGCTGTGTTGAAGCAGTGTCGCGTCCATCTCCATGTTTCGTATCGTCGGGGAAGCAATGATGTACTGGCGCATCCAGTACAAAACCAAGCCGATTGAAATTATATTAAGACCGTACAGAGTAATCGCCGTTTGTGTAAAAAAATATTTTCCGAGGAGCAGTGTCGAAAACGGCACCAAACCAACCAACAGGAAGAACAGTGCGTTGATAGTCGTCAGTTTCGTATCAATATTCTGCGCAAAAACCGAAGCGATTGAGTGGTGTCCGCGCCAATAGGTAAAAAGAAGTAAAAAACTAAGTGAATAGCTCAACACGAGCGGGGTGAGAGAAATTACCGCGTACCATACGGATGCATTCCCGATTTCCCCGGCGAGCACAGGAACACGGATCTCAAGAGCAAGCAATGTCATGACGATTGCAAAAATGCCGTCGGACAGCTGATCAAGACGTGTCTGTTTCATACACTCCAGTATACACGAAGACGGCACAAACAATTTCCACACGTGTACAGTTCAGAAAAAACTTGACCAAAGTCTATTTTTCATGCAATATTTATTCCGGATGTACACGCACCACATTCTCGTGTGTGCGAAAACAGGGCTCTCTGCGAGCCGGAGGTGTAGGATGATACGACTGGGCAGGTTGTCGGATGGTGAGATTGCGTGGAAGCTTCTCTCCTGTCACTCGGCGGGCTCCAAGGCGGCATGCGCCTGGTGGCACATGCCCGTGGGGTCGGAACGCTTCGCCGATGCCGTCTTTCGGCTGGCAGGCACCATGCAGGTGGATGACGAGAAGCTCTATCAGCTTCTCACCGCTCTCGTCGAGAGGGACCTGGAAACTGCCGAAAACATCTCGGAGTCCTTCCGGCAGGAGGTCGCGCTGTTCCTGGTCGACCAGTTCTTGTTGCACAGCAAGATTTCGATTTACTCCATCAAGAGGAAGATCGGGAACGAGGCTGCTGTGACGGGGCTCGACCGGTACGAGCTCGGGGAGTTCATCAAGCGGAGAATGACGAGCGTGCTCAACGAGCACCTCTCGTTCACCAAGCGTCTCAGGCGGACTCTTCGTGAGCTCGCCGAGAAGGACAAGCAGGGGTCGGAGATGTCGATTCACTGACGTCTCCCTAAAGGGGTAATTTCGGCTCACTCGGCAACGCGCCGGGGACCAGCCGGAGAACAAGAACCCTTCCTCGCTTTGCGCCGTGCGGCTCACCCCGCACGGCTTTTTTTATTTAATACCAAGAAGTTCAACTTCAAAAATAAGAGTTGCGTTCGGAGGAATAACTCCGCCGGCACCCTGCGTGCCGTATCCGAGCTCGGGAGCAATCGTCAATTTTCGTTTTTCTCCGACTTTCATTCCGGCAACTCCCGCATCCCAACCCGCAATAACTTCTCCGATGCCGAGTTGAAACTCAAACGGAATTCCCCGGTCAACGCTTGAATCAAATTTTGTTCCGTCTGTCAGCGTCCCTGTGTAATGCACGGAAACCGTATTGCCCGCCTGTGCTTCCGGTCCGGTACCCTCTTGTAAAACTTCAACGTTCAGTCCTTGTACTGGTGTCATAGTTCGTGTGCTACTCGCCTGCTGAGTTTCGATCGGCATGTTTTCCTGAACAACAGGCGTCTGTGCCTTCTCTCCCCAAACGACGAGCGCGATAAGCGCTGCTACAATAATAATTCCGACAATGATGCTTTTTGTATTCATATGTTGTTTGTTATTTCTTTTTCAATAACACGCAGTCTATCATACTTTACTTTTCTCTCGGGCTGGACAGGGGCACCTATTTTTATTCCGTCTGCACCGACAGCGTAGGCAAAGTCGGCAATAAACACATCCTCAGTTTCACCCGACCGATGTGATGCAATAAGTGACCAGCCATACCCGCGTGCGTTGCGCGCCGCTTCAAGCGCCTCCGTCACTGTTCCGATTTGGTTCGGTTTTATAATCACACCGGTAATACTTTCCTCCTCATGCGCCCGCGTAATTCGTGCCACGTTTGTTGTCGTCAGGTCATCACCGACAATAACAATATGCGGGAGTGTGCGGGTTAATCTTGAAAACAAAGAAAATGATTCTTCTCCGTACGGGTCTTCCAGAAAGCGTAGCGGAAACAACGCGCTCATTTTAGTAAAAATATCCGTCCGTTCTTCATCAGAGTAACTACTGTCCGTCGCCGCGGCATCGAGAGCAAACACGCCACCACCTCCGATTTTGTGCATGAGTTCAAAGGGTTCCATCGGGTTCTTTGTCTGCAAAGCAAACCCCCCCTCATCTCCACGCGGAGTTCCCGGGTAGTCAGACTCAACACGCTTCCCGAGTTCTTCCAGCATGTGTTCCGCAAACGACAGACACGCGTCCTCGGTTTGTTCCTGCGGAACAATAATGTACTCCTGAAACAATCTTGTGTTTCCCGTGTGCGCGCCTCCATTGATGACATTTACAAAAGGACGCGGAAACGGGCTCGGAAACGTCTCTATACGTGAGATATCACGAAGATACCTCCACAACGGAAGGCCTATTTCCTGCGCGTGTGCACGTGCAAGCGCAACAGAAACAGCAAGTGTCGCATTTCCCCCGATTTCCTGTTTTTGGTCGCCACCTAAAACACACAGCAGTTCATCGATGTTTTTCTGATTGCCACTTTCAAGACCGATGAGTCGAGAGGCAACGACGGTACGAATGTTTTCTACCGCAACTCCCGCCGCTACGGACACCGCTTCATGCGATCCGGTACTTTTTCCGCGAGGAACCGAAGCGCTCACCGTAACACCGCTTTCAAGCGCTATGGTGCACGAAACAGTATCCTCTCCTCGTGAGTCTGAAACAACACCGCCGGTAATACTTAAAATACGACTCATGCGTTTGTAACGATATTCTGGGGGGTGCCTTGTATAAACGCCTCTATGTTGTCCAGAGTCGTTTCTAAGATGCGCTCAACCGCCTCTTTTGTGTTAAAGGCAATATGCGGAGTAATAATGACGTTATCTAAATCAATAAGCACGTGATTAGCGAGTACCGTCCGTAAATCATGTCCCTCGCTTTTCCCGGAAAGAACGAATTGCATTTCATCCTGAATAACCCCCTCCTCCTCAAGCACATCCAGACCCGCGCCGCCCAACTGTCCGGAGGTCAACCCTTGGATGAGCGCCTCGGTATCAATCACGGCACCCCGGCTTGTGTTAATAAGCACCGCGCCACGTTTCATTTTTGCAATGGTTTCTGCATGTATCAGGTGGTGTGTCTGCGGTGTGTGAATGACATGGAGCGTCACCACATCACTTTGCGCCAATAGTTCATCCAGCGAAACGTACGTAAAACCAAATTGTTCTGCACGCTCCGGACTCGGGGCAATGTCGTACGCAACGACATTCATTCCGAATCCTTTTGCAATCGCAATACTGTGGCACCCGATGCGTCCGGTTCCGACAACACCGAGCGTCTTACCTTTCAAATCAAATCCTTGAAGAGCGTCAAAATTGAAATCGCCTTTCTCACGAATCTGATCAAACCCGGCATAAATTTTCTTTGACAGTCCGAGCAGTAATCCGAATGCATGCTCAGCAACGGTGTTTTCTCCGTACGACGGAACATTGGAGACGATGACACCACGTTTAGACGTTGCGGCAAGATCAATATGATCAAATCCCGTTGAACGTGTCGCGATGTATTTTACTTCGGGTAGCCGTGTAAGTATCTCTTCAGATACAGGAGATGCGGTGAATACTGAAATAATCGTGGCATCAGAAGCACGAGAACACGTCTCATCCGAAAGAATTTCCCTCTCGTATACCGCTTCTATACCCAAAGCACGTTCGCCCGCCCGTCGGGTAAGATATGCTTCGTGCTCCGCTGAACACCCGAAAAATACTGCTTTCATATTAGCTGTTTCTAGAGAGCGTTTGCTCTGTTTTATAAATGGCATCTATTGTCTTAATCACCACGTCGGGATTAAGAGACATGCTCTGAATACCTTCGCGCACAAGAAAGCGAGCGAACTCGGGAATATCAGACGGGCCCTGGCCGCAGATTCCGATATACTTACCTCGCCGCTTGCAGGCATTGATCGCTTTTGAAATAAGGTCTTTCACGGCGTCGTTGTTTTCGTTGCCGATATACGCCAACGCTCCCGCATCGCGGTCAAGCCCGAGTGTCAGCTGTGTCAAATCGTTTGAGCCGATTGACATACCGTCAAACATATCCAAAAACTTTTCCGCAAGCATCACATTTGAAGGGATTTCACACATCATGTATACCGGGACAGCTTTTTCAGAACGCTTGTGTCCCTGCAGTTGCGCGTATTCGGATACAAGCCCCTCCTTTGCCATAATCATAAGCGTCTGTTCACCCTCCTTCAGTGTCCGACAAAACGGAACCATCGGAATAACGTTCTCAAACCCCATGTCATCACGCACGCGTTTTATCGCCTGGCACTCCAGTGCGAACGCAGGGGCAAACCGCGCATCCGAATACCGCGAGGCTCCGCGCCATCCGATCATCGGATTTTCCTCCTGCGGTTCATATGCGTCCCCACCGAGCAGTGTCCGATATTCATTTGTCTTAAAGTCCGAGAAACGCACAATCACCGGCCTCGGATAGAATGCCGCGGCTATTGTCGCAATACCGTACGAAAGACGATCGACATAAAACGCCACTTTGTCGTTCCATCCGCGTGTCTTTACATCAATTTGTTTTTTAAGTGCCGGAGAAAGTTTTTTGTAATCCAAAAGTGCCGACGGATGTACGCCGACTGAAGCGATAATAAATTCCTCACGCGCCAGCCCGACACCCGACACCGGAAGAAATGATGCCTCAAAGGCGTGATCCGGAGACGCGATGTTTACCATCACGCTCGTTTTCGGCTTCGGTAGATGTGCAATATTGTGATGTGTTGTTGAGAATTGGAGCGTGCCCTTAAACACCGTGCCCGTTGTTCCTGTTGTGTCCACAGTCACGTCCATGCCGGTCTTTATTTTTCGTGTTGCGTTCCCCGAACCGACAATAGCCGGAATACCCAGCTCTCGCGAGACAATCGCCGCGTGGGATGTGCGTCCGCCTTTGTCCGTCACAATTGCCGAGGCAATCTTCATGATCGGCTCCCAGTCAGGATCCGTCATATCCGTCACAAGCACCTCCCCTTTCTTGAATGTGTGCGCCTGTTTCGGGGACAAAATCACACGAGCCTTCCCCGTTGCAATTTTACTTCCGACGGACATTCCCTCACAAAGAACCTGCCCGTTTCCGTGGCGCGTGTACTCAACAATAACCGCCCTGTCCCGTAGCGCCTGTACTGTTTCCGGACGCGCCTGAACAATGTATAGTTTTCCGTCTTTCCCGTCCTTCGCCCATTCAATATCCATCGGCGTCCAAGATCCCGCACGTGTGGTGTAGTGTTTTTCAATTTCAATTCCCCAGTGCGCCAGCGTACGAATTTCCTGTTCTGAGAGCACCCACGAATCACGTTCGCTTTCTTTCGTCGCCACAACTTTCGTCTGTTTGACACTTTTACCGCCGCCCGTTCCGTACAGCATTTTAGAAAGCTTTGAACCGAGCGTTTTGTTGATAATCGGAAGTTTTCCTTTCACCAACGCTTCTTTGTACACAAGATATTCATCAGGGGTTACTTTTCCCTGCACCACCATTTCTCCTAATCCCCATGATGCGTTAATCACCACGGCGTTTTTGAAACCGGTCTCCGTATCAATGGTAAACATCACACCGGAAGCACCGACATCGGACCGCACCATTTTCTGCACTCCGACGGAAAGTGCGATGGTTGATTGTTCGAACCCTTTGTCCACACGGTATGATATTGCCCGATCAGTAAATAATGACGCCATCGCCGCCTGAACGGCAAGCACGACACGTTCGATACCGATAATACCGAGATACGTGTCGTGTTCTCCTGCAAACGAAGCACCGGGAAGATCCTCTGCGGTTGCACTTGAGCGAACCGCGACACTGACACCTTTGCCGTATTTCTTTTCCATATCCGCATACGCGCGCGCAATTTCAGCCCGCAGCTCCTGCGGCATTTTTGCCTTAACTATCGCTTTGCGAATAATGTCTCCGCGTTTTGCAAGATCTTTAATATTGTGTGTATCCAGCCCCCGCAGTGTTGAGGCCACAAAGGCATCCATACCCGTTTCTTTCATAAAAAATCGGTATGCATCAGCGGTCGTCACAAAACCGGACGGCACCATGATTCCTTTACCGCTCAACTCCTTAATCATTTCTCCGAGAGAGGCATTCTTACCGCCGACACGCGGAACATCAGACAGTGTCACTTCATCAAGTAAAAGAATAAATCGTGCATTCATGGGAATTTTATTTTAACGCAATAATAAGATCTGACACATTTGAACCTGTATTCCCGGTTATAATATGTCCGGAAACTTTTTCAAAAAACGGAAACGAATCGTGTGTTGTAAGGTGTTCGTCAACCGAAACACCTTGTTGCTGAGCCATTTTTTTAATTAACGAATCACACAGCGCTCCGGCAACATCCGTATTATCATGCCCGTCGGAGGCACATGCAACAAGTACTTCGTCCTCCGATACGCCTGAGAGCGCCGCAAGAGCAACCTCTTGATTACGACCGCCGGTTCCGTGGGTTTTTTCCGATGTAACCGTTGTTTCCCCGCCGAACAAAAGTACTGTTTTTTCTTTTTCTTCATGCACGGCACGAATAATATCTTGAGCGACAAAACGGGCTTCTCCCGTCAAAACAGTCGTCACCACTTTCGCCGCATATCCCTTCGCTTCAGCTTCCTGTTTCATGGCGTCGAGTGCAACCTTATTTGAAACAACCACACTGTTGTGTACACGTTCAAATACTTTGGCTTCTTTCGGCGTCTCCATAAGAACGTCCCCGATACCTTCAATGGCATATCTCGTAAGAAGCGCTTGTGCATCTGATACCGTCGTTGTGTCCAACACCGTCGGGCCGGAAGAAATAAAAGAAATATCATCACCGGGAACGTCTGAAAAAATTAAAGAAGCGACCGTCGCCGGATACGCGCGACTAGCCAATCCGCCGCCACGGGCAGATGAGAGATGTTTTCGCACCGTGTTCATTTCCTGAATCGTCGCCCCCGCATTCATAAGAGAGGTCACCACAGACGCTTCGTCTTGTACCGACACGGACTCCGGCGGCTGAGCAAGGAGTGTCGACCCTCCTCCGGAAATAATTGCAATGATAAGATCGCGTTCTGTGCTCGAATCCAAAAAAGACAGCAGTGTTCCCGTTGCCTCTACATTTGCCTGCGAAGGAAGAGGGTGTGTTCCGACAAGAAAAGAGATTCTGCCGGTTTGTGAGACTCCTGTGGTTACGTCTATCGCAATTCCGTCGGCACACAGATCTCCGAGTACCGTTTCAAGAGTTTGGAGAGCCGCCACGGAACATTTACCGACTCCAATGACACGAACCCGTTCATAGGTTGAGAGTGCATACTCTTTTCCTGCGACACTCAGTGTGTCCCCCTGCACAAAAACCGTCTTTCGTATGACCGTCTCCGTATCAACCGCCGCAAGCCCCGCATCCAAAATTGAAAGTGCGTCTGAACGTTTTATTGTTGTTGCTAGTTGCTCAAAATTCTTTATTTTCATGCGATTTCACAAAATCGCGTCGCGCAAGTGTCAATTAAAGCGCGACGAATGCTTGTTGTATACACTACCAGTGTACCAAGCGAGGCCCAAAAAGACCACGAATAACCGCTCTCCAATGAAAAAACCACCGGCCTCAGGCCGGTGGTTTTTTCTAGCGCTTATGCGCGTGATACGTTTGTGGCTGCCGGTCCTTTTTCACCGTCTACAACCTCGAAAGTAACGGCGTCGCCGACTTTCAATTCTTCAAACGTAACGCCGTTCAACTCCTTGGAGTGGAAGAAGAGATCCTTTGTTTCGCCTTCGCGAGAAATGAATCCGAATCCTCGATCCGTAAGAGTTTTGATAACTCCGTTCATATTGATATATATTTAAGACTACTCATAGCGAGAACATCGACTTTAATTCTGCTTCTCGCACCATAAAAGTATATCGTACTATTGTACTTTTTGCAACACGTCCACCAACTCGTCAATATACCCTTATTTCAAGCCGTTACAGACCGTTTCGTACAAACTATTCTATAAACGTCAGTGCTTTACCGCTTTTACTCCCCCGCCCCGTTCTGCCGATGCGATGAATGTAATCATCGTACGTTTGCGGTAAATCGTAGTTGATGACGTGCGTGATGTCGGCAATATCGAGCCCTCGAGCCGCGACATCAGTTGCGACAAGCACCTGCACATGGTTTTCCTTGAATGAGCGTAGCGCTCGCTGTCGTCGTGAATGATTTTTGTCCCCGTGAATTGATTCCGCTTTAAATCCTCGTTCAATAAGCTTCTGTGAAAGTTTTTCCACACCGTGTTTTGTCCGCCCGAAGATAAGCACCTTACTGAACTCTTCCTTGTTTAAAAGATCATGCAATATGTCTAACTTGTCCGCACCGGGAGCAACCCGAACAATATCTTGATCAACATTTTGCGCCGTTTCTTGCGTCTTAACCGAAATAGAAACAGGTTCAACAAGAAAATCCTTAATAAGTTTCTGAATGTCGGCGGAAAGTGTTGCTGAGAAGAAAAGCGTGTGTCGCGGTGTCGGCATCTTACCCATAATAAAGCGCATATCGCCGATGAATCCCATGTCGAGCATCCGGTCGGCTTCATCAAGTACTACTGTTGCAAAATCTCCGGGATTAATTTTTCCCCGCGCGATCAAATCTTTGAGCCGTCCCGGCGTACCAATGACGACATTATACTGACGATGTAAATCGGCAATTTGCTTGCCGATACTCATACCACCGACGCAACACACGGAAAACAACCGCATACCCCGCGCAAACCCCTTAAACTCCTCGTCAATCTGCAGAGCAAGTTCTCGGGTCGGCACCATGATAAGTATCTTTTCTCGCGTAGTATTGTTTATTTTTTCAATAAGCGGAATAAGAAAGGCGGCCGTCTTTCCTGTTCCTGTGTTGGCGATACCCACAACATCTTTTCCTTTAAGAATATGAGGGATAACCCTGTCCTGAATCGGTGTCGGAAGAACGTACCCCTTCGCTGTAATGGCCCGTTTAAGTGCGGGAGAAACGGCAAAGTCGTCAAAACGGTGCTCCGGAGTAAAGTGTTCCACTTTTTCCGTAATAACCGCCTTGTTTATGAAACGGTTGGAGTCAATACGCTCTCCTCGGCCTCGTCCTCCCCCCTGTGCCCCCCGTCGAAAACCGCCGCGTTGCGGGGGACGGCCGTAGGACACGTGCGTATGTGGCCGCGTCGCGGAATGATGCTGATGTCCTTGCGGGCGCGGAGCATGAGCACCGCGTTCTTGAGAGTGCGCGGATGACGTTACACCGTGCGGACGCGGCGCGTAGTTGTGCGGACGCGAACCTGACGGACGCGCGAATTTTCGACGACCGTGGGGACGCGAAGAGTTGGCTGAATTTTTTTGATACATAAAGATTGCGATGACCAGTGTCTCGCCAGTTCTTTAT
>CAZVYH010000013.1:9017-12258 GCA_964631485.1 uncultured Candidatus Saccharibacteria bacterium | reverse complement strand
GTGGAGAACGAGCCGTCAGCCGCACCGATTATTCCAAGTGTTGAGGTTGCAACCCACACAACACCGTCTGCCGTTGATTGCAAAATATATCCCGAGTTTCCGCCGGTGCCCGTACCGTCGGTAAGACGCCCCTCAAGAGCAAGTGTCCCGGCGACAGTTGATGTTGCGGTCGTTGATGAGAGTGTTAATGCACCATCAATTTGTGCGGAAGAATAAAACCGAACAAGATCGGAAACTTGCAGTGTTGATGATGCGAACAGTCCGCCTGTCGCGTTTATAAAAACCAAACCCGTACCCGTGCTGCTTTGGATATTTAAAATGTTCGCCGACTGTCCTGAGCGCGCGCGGATAGAAAGCGGTACCGCCGTACTTGATGTGGCTTCAATCGTCACCACTGAGTTTTGAATCGGTGTCGTGGTCCCGAATGATGATTGCCCTGTTCCGCTGACGCGACCCGCAAGTTCCGCAAATGCCGTCGAACTAATGCGTTGTCGCGGAGAGAGAGTTTGGAATGTAATGTCATCAGCCGACACTTCAACCTGCAGATAAATATCGTCTTCAGTGTTGAAGTTATAATCAAGAACATCCGGATACCCTGCGACCGTGTCACCGATGTTAACGTTAAACACTCCCTGATACACGTTCGCCGAAACTGACGACGGCGCCCCGGCCGGCCATAGTTTTGATCCGCCCGATGCCGCGTTCCAGATTGAAAACTTGAAGTAGTAAGCTGTCCCGGCTCCACCGAGCAAATTTCCGCTCGCATTGGTCAGACGACCCTGATAACTCAGTATGGTCGGAACCCCGGCGGCGTGTACTTGGACAAAAAAGACAAGTGAAAGCAGCGGTAGTACTACAAAAAGTAGCCGCCGTAGATATGAACGGTTTCTTACAGTTTTTGTGTGGCGTCCTTCCAGCATTTTTACCACCCCCACGTTCGCCAAAAATGCGCGAAATGGTTACCTATAAGTATAGGAAACAACCCGCCAAAAACCTATTGTATTTGTGGACATTTCCAAAGTTTTTACATCCTCTGAGGAGTCGGGATTCCGAGGGTCTGCAGTCCGTTTTCAAGAACCACAGAAAGCGCCCTGGTAAGAGCAATTTTGTAAGGTGTTTCGGGGTTTGTTTTATCGATAATTTTCCCCTGTGCGTACCATGCGTTAAAGGCACCCGACAACTCCGTCAGATACTGCGTAATATACTGAGGTGCGTATTCGTGAAGCGCTATAAGGGTTTTTTCAGGAAGACGTACAAGCAATCTCTCAAAAACCGATAGGTCGGGACGTTCCCCGTCACATACTGCGTCAATACTTTCTTCCCGCGCCTTCTCCAAAATTGACCGGGCACGCACAAGCGTGTACTGCAGATATGGTCCGGAGTCTCCTTCAAACGACAATGATTTCTCCTGGTCAAAAGTAATATTTTTTTCTGTTCCCTGCTTTAACACCATGTACTTTATTGCACCTATGGCAACATCGCGCGCAATAGCATCCGCATTACCAACAACTCGGTCGCTCATTTTTTCTTTCGCTCTCATCACCATATCACTGATGAGCGACTCCCCCGTTATAACATTGCCGGTTCGTGACGACATTTTTCCTGTGACAAGGTTCATCATTCCGTGAGAGATGTGTTTTGTTTTTTGCGCAACGTCAGGAAAAATTCCTTCCATCGCTTTCAAAACGACGGAGAAATACGCATCTTGCTCGTTTGCCGTTATGACAATCGACTGATCGAGTTTGTAGTCGTCGTGTTTCTTCCTGTTTAACGCAAGCTCTTTTGCTTCGTATGTCGGCAGTCCTTCGGAGTTAATGAATACGCGTGTGTGAAGTCCGTATTTTTCTCCTTCAAAAATAACTGCCCCGTCGCTCTGCACAAAAATACCTTCCGCAAGACCCTTGAGCACAATATCCTTTCCGTTTTGCGCAATCTCGCTCTCAGGATACAAACGGTCAAACGTGCTTCCGAGTGTTGCGTATAGTGTTTCAAAATGGGCAAGGCTCCATGCCCGTCCTTTTTCATACAACGCGTTCAGTTCCCTATCAGTTTTCTCGTAGAGTGCTTTATTAATTTTTTTTACTTCCGTAACGACCTCTTCGTGAGCGTCCGCCTCAGTTACTCCGTGAACGTATGCTCTGCCTAAAAAGTCTGTCCGCGTAACGATATCTGCATCGTCTGCGGGCATCTCACCGACAAGAGAGCGCATGCCCCAGACGGCTTTTGCAATTCCTAATCCGAGATCACTAAAATAATTAGCGCGCACCACCCGCGCACCACTTCGTTCGATAATGCGCGACAACGCCTCACCTATAGTGTTACTCATCAAGTGTCCGATATGAAAAGGTTTCATAACATTCGGATCGGTATACTCAATCATCACTGTTTTTCCTGAATATTCCGTGTTTTTCCCGTACTCACTTCCTTGTTTCAATATAGTTTCAATTTCTTGTGCAAAAAAATCACGTGAAAGTGTGACGTTAATGAATCCGGGACCCGCAATTTCAATTTTTTCAACACCTTCAATTTTCTCGTGTAAAAGTTTTTCTACAATTTCTTCTGCAATATTCCGCGGACTTTTACCGACATCCTTACTCAGAGCAAGTGCGACATTACATGCGTAATCGCCGTGTGACATTTCCGCCGGACGCTCCAGAACAACCTCCTTCACAGGATACCTAAGTGTCGTACACGCATCGCTGATTTTTTGTGTCAGTATTTTCTCAAACATACGTGCATTGTAGCATCACCGGCACAATTGGTAGAGGTGTCATCCGACAATTGACGCATACCCGCCCGACACGTACTATGCCTGCCAGAGCAGCAGACCTTTGACAAGGAGAAACGATGCACATTCAATGGCACTACAGAGACGTCCTGAATCTCGTCCTCGAAAACGGCGTTCTGACGCCGACCCAGCAGGGCACCGACGCCATCACCTACATGGCACCCCCGGCAATGCGTTATCGGCTCTCGGAAGGATTTCCGGTGATTACGGAGCGCAACATGGCTCCCAAAACCTCCGAACGACTTCCGGTCACCATCTGGCGGCAGGCCATCGGTGAAATCTGCGCCTTCATCAACGGCGCACGAACGCTCGAGCAGCTCGAGTCGTTCGGATGTCACTGGTGGGCACCGTGGGGTACGCAAGAGAAGTGCGCGAAGCGCGGCCTTGCGACCGGAGACCTCGGTCCCGGTTCGTACGGCGCGGCATTCCACGACTTCCCGACTGCAGACGGCG
>CAZVYH010000013.1:0-8917 GCA_964631485.1 uncultured Candidatus Saccharibacteria bacterium | reverse complement strand
TCCAACATGGTTCAGTATGCGGCGCTCACGATGATGTTGGCACAGGTGCTCAACCTCGAAGCATACGAGTACCTGCACAGCATTTCCGACGCGCACGTCTACAAGGACCACGTGACGGCGGCCAATGTAATGTTGTGGCGCGAACCCCGCCCGCTTCCGAAGATGATTCTCGACCCAACCGTTCGCGACTTGTTCGCGTTTCGGCACGAGCACTTCACGCTGGAGAACTACGATCCCCATCCGGGTATCGCCAACATCCCTGTCGCGATTTAGGAGACCCCAATGACTATTTCAATTGTCGTCGCGGTCTCCGAGAACGACGTCATCGGACGCAACGGAGACCTTCCCTGGCAACGCCTGTCCGAAGATTTCAGACGCTTCAAACTGCGGACCGTCGGACAAACCGTCGTGATGGGGCGGAAAACCGCCGAACACATCATCAAGCGACTCGGCGGCCCGCTTCCGGACCGAAGAAATGTCGTGCTCACGAGAGACCGCGCGTGGCACCGCGAAGGATTCGAAGTCGTCCACAGTTGGAAGGACATCGAATACATGGCGATGGAGGAAACCATCGCTTTTGAAGGACGCGGCGAGACCTTCATCATCGGCGGCGCAGAACTCTACACACTTGCGCTACCGCACGCCGATCGGCTCTATGTCACACACGTGCGCTGGGAATGTGAGGGTGACGCGTTCTTCCCAAGTATCGACCCGGCTGTCTGGGTAATGACGAAGGGTGAGGAATTTCTCCCCGACGAGAAGAACCCGCACCGCATGACGTTTGCCGTCTACGAACGGAAGAAGTTGTTCGTCGACGTCGGACACTCGCGCAGCGACGACCAGCGTGCCGTGATGGAAGACATCTTGGCGCAAGGACATTGTCCGTTCTGTCCGGAGCAACTCCCGACGTACCACAAGAAGCCCATTCTCAAAGAGACTTCGCGGTGGGTGCTGACGGAAAGCCAGTGGCCGTACACAAACGCTCGCGTACATCTGCTGGCAATCCTCAAGAGACACACCGAGAACATCGACGGAATCACTTTCGAAGATTTCACGGAGCTCCTCGAGATTCTCACGTGGACTCAAGCGACGTACCACATCACTGGCGGAGCTTTCTGCATGCGCTTCGGTGACACCGCACTCTCAGGCGGTTCCGTCACCCACCTGCATGTGCACATCATTTCTCCTGACTTGTCGGCTCCTGAGTACTCCCCCATTCGTTTCAAGATTGGGTGATCTCCGGAGAAGTAATCGACCCCCGGGCGCTCACGCGCACGGGGGTCTTCTTCTTGCTACAAACGAACGGGTGGGTATGGAACTGCGCGGCCGCCTTCGTCAGTGTCAACGCCGGTGACCCGAATGATCTTCACTCCCGCATCACGCAGGTTCGTGAGACCATCCAGCATTCCGTATCCGCCAAGAAAGTAGAGCTCCGCGATACCTGCCTCGGCTATCACCTTGGCACACGGCGGACACGGGAACGTGGTAACGAAGAGTTTCGTACCCTTTGTCATGATTCCTTCACGCGCCGCCGTCGCGATGAGTGACGCTTCGGCATGAATCGCCGTCGAGAGTTCAATGTGTACACCCTGCGAGAACTCCGCTCGAGGATCACCGTTGAAATACGGTGCGTGCGGGGACGGCAGATGGTGGTTGTGTGCTGTAAGCAATACCCCCGTCTCATCCGCAAGCACCGCACCGACATGTCGCCACCAGTCGGAGCTTTTCTGAAGCTCACCTTCGGCGACACAAAACATCTGTCGCATGAACTCATCGGCTTCGACAGTTTCGTCGGCGGAAACTTCCTGCTGTGCAAGCACCGAGGCACGATCCCACCGAAGAAACACTGGGATGGCAAAAACGGCGGTATTCGGGAAGAGCGTCTTCGCCAGCGACGCGCTGATGTCATCCTCGGGAAGCAATACGATACGCTTCCTGAGGTTGATGTTGTATGCCGTGAGACTGTCCAACACATCAACGTGACGAAAGAGATGAAGAGCGCTGACGCAACGAACCGCTGTGTACGGGTCAAGTGCCCGAACGTCTTTTCGAAGTGACGGGAAGCGCGAGAGGGTCTCCTTGCCGAGGATGAAGAAGACATTTGCCTTCTTCGCGACCTCTCGTAGAAAGTCGATGTACCCGCGATGCAGTACCGGAATGTACCCGACACCGTAGATGCTCACGACGACTTCCCCTTTCCGCCGGACTGGAGCTCGTGGAGGATTCCCTCCACGAAACCCGGAAGACGTTCATTGAGCAACTGTGAAAGCTGCTTGGCGCCGTTCACGTGAAGCAAGCGGATGCGAGCGCTTGTGCCGGCAACCGCCTGCGGTTCCATCTCAACGACCTCTCCGCAAAGCCTCTTCATCCCTTCCACTTCTTGTGCATCATGGTCCTTCGTCGACTTGGAGATGACGAGGATGTCCGGTCGCACGACACGGAGGAGCTCCCAGTGTTCGTGCTCCGGCGTCTTGAGGGTGACGATGTCAACCGCCCGAAGATGAACCAGCATGTTGAGCCGCTCCATCTCAGGCACGACCGGTCGGTCCGGCCCCTTACGCTCCCGAAGCTTCTCATCGCTGTCAACGCCGACGACGAGTAGGTCGCCGAGTGCACGTGCTGCCTGCAGATAGAGCGCGTGGCCCTCGTGAATGAGATCGAATGACCCGCTGGTCAAAACGATCTTTTGTCCCGACTGACGGGCAAGCTCGACGATTGCCGCGAGCTTCTTGTAGTCAGGGATGAAACGCTTCTCGAAGTTGGGCATGTCGCCGAAAATTCCCATGTTTTCCTACCTTTCTTGGGTATAATCTGACCGAAGAGTACCACAAAACAAAAAACAGCTCCCCTTGCGGGTAGCTGTTTTCCATTTCGTTATTATTTCACCTGAATCCATGTGTATTTTTCTGTTGAAAAATCACGCGGACCTGCCTCGGCCTCTCGGCCTCCGGCTGATTCAAGTGAAGATTATTTCACTTGAATCCATGTGTATTTTTCTGTTGAAAAATCACGCGGACCTGCCTCGGCCTCTCGGCCTCCGGCTGATTCAAGTGAAGATTATTTCACTTGAATCCCCATTGAGCGGGCACTTCCTTCAATAATTTTCATTGCCGCGTCGATATCGTGAGCATTGAGGTCTGCCATTTTGCGCTCCGCAATTTCGCGAACCTGTGCTTTGGTGACTGAGCCAACCGGCTTGAGAGGATTTCCTGAACCTTTCTCAACTCCCGCTGCTTTAACAAGTAAACTTGAAGCCGGCGGACTCTTGAGAACAAAATCGTAACTTCTGTCTTCGAAAACAGTGAGCACAACAGATACCGTCTCGCCCCGCATCGTCTGTGTTGCTGCGTTGAACTTGGTAACGAAGTCACCGATGTTTACTCCCGCCTGACCAAGTGCAGGTCCAAGCGGCGGAGCAGGTGTTGCTGCACCTCCGGCAATTTGTAATTTGAGTGTTTTAAGTACTTTTTTGGCCATATAGGTATTGATGTTTTCGGATTCGTGAAGCTGTGAATCCGAAGATATAACCGAAAGCGTAACGACAGAATACTACAGTATTTTTGGGCCTTTTTCAAGCCCTTCCTTTTACATCTTTTTTACCTGGAGAAAGTCCAATTCAACCGGCGTTTCCCGTCCGAACATAGACACAAGAATCTTGACCTTTCCGCGTTGGCGGTCAACTTCGGACACACGCCCCTCAAAATCTTTAAATGGACCGTCAATGATAATGAGCCGATCATCCTGTTCAAAATCAATCATGTGCATCGGCATGTCCGCTTTCATGCGACCAAACAACTCATCGATTTCATCTTGTTTGAGCGGAACCGGTTGTACACCTGAACCGACAAACCCCGTCACGCGCGGTGTGTTGCGCACGACGTACCACGAGTCATCTGTCACAATCATGTCCACGAGAATGTACCCCGGGTACACCTTTTCTTCTTCTTCAACGCGTTTGCCGCGTTTCACTTTTATTTTTTTCTCAGTCGGTACCAGTACGTTAAAAATTTTATCCTCCATACCGAGGCTTTCAACACGCTGCTTAAGATTGCGCACCACCGCGTCTTCATAGCCGGCATACGTGTGGATGGCGTACCAGTGTCGTCCTTGGTCGTGTTGCTTTTGAACTTTTTGTTGAGACATAGATAATAGAAAACCTGTAAAAACTGCACTTACACAAACTAGATGACGAATGTTTCAACAAAGAATGTGAAGAGTGCATCAAGCGCGCCAAGGTACGCTGCGGTGAGAATTGAGATAGCCACGACGACAACGGTAAAGGCAATCGCCTGAGCGCGCGTCGGCCAGCTTACGTGCTTGAGCTCCGTCTGTGTGTCTTTGAGGTATTGAATGAAGCGGGACATATGTGTAATTTAAAACCATTTTTAAAACCCCTCGCGGGGCTTATGTACCGACTATACTACACCCTTTCCGGTGCCACGTCAATGCTCTGCAACAGCCTTGCTACGCCGCTTTTTCAAGCTTCCGTTCTCCTATCACCACAAGCAATGGGCTTGCGATAAAGAGCGATGAGTATGTTCCGGCGATTTGTCCGACCAACAGCGTCAGCATAAAACTGTGAATTGTCGGGCCACCGAGGAAAAACAAAACAAGCAGCACAAGAACAACGGTGAATGACGTATTGAACGAACGCACATACGTCTGCTGCAGACTTTTCCCGACCGTTTCTGCAAACGATTCTTTGGTATGCCCCTCCTTGTTGTTGTTGAGATTTTCACGAATACGATCAAACACAACAATGGTATCGTTCACCGAAACACCGAGAATGGTGAGCAGCGCCACAACAAACAATGTGTCCGCTTCAAGCCCGATAAAATGTCCGAGCACCGAAAAGACACCGAGAGGAATGATGATGTCATGAAGAAGCGTCAGAATCGCAACAAGACCGTACACCCACGACGACACCGGCTGTGAAACTTTACGGAACGTAAAGGCAACGTACAGAATAATCATCAGCACGACGAGTAAAATGGCGATGAATGTTTTTCTTCGCAATTCCTCCCCGACCGACGGTCCGACGGTACTGAGTCGTTCAATAGACGGCTGTCCCCCGCCCTCAACGGTCAAGGCGGCGAGTACGGCACTTTGTGAACCCTCAGGAAGCTCCGCCATCCGAACAATAAACGTGTCTTCGCTTACGCGCACGTTCGAAACGGTGAATCCGGCGTCAGTCAGTCCTGCGGAAATTGCTTCAGGGGTCGGCAATCCGTCTGCGTAACGAACCTCAACGATAGATCCTCCCACAAAATCAACGCCCGGTTCCAGCTTCCAAATAAACAGCGAAACAAGAGACGCCAGCACAAGAACACCGGAGAGGATAAAGAATGCAATTTTGTGTTTAATGACGAACATACACAGTGTTAATTATCGGGACATGCCGCTGCCGAATAAAAAGCGTGTCACCGGCGTAACCGTCTTTGGCGCGACGGCGGAGAGCAGTGTGCGCGTGAGCGTAATTGCGGTCAACATACTCACCACAACACCGAGAATCAACGTTAGTGCGAATCCTTTGACCATGCTGGTCGTCGTGTAGAACAAAATAACAGCCGCAAAAATACTCGTGAGATTCCCGTCGCGGATAGGAAGCCATGCGCGTGAGAACCCTTCCGCAATTGAAGTTGCCATGTCTTTACCCGCGCGAATTTCTTCTTTCATACGTTCAAAAATGAGAATATTTGCGTCAACCGCCATACCGACGGACAAAATGAATCCGGCGATACCCGGCGCGGTTAGTGTCACCGGCATGTATTTGAAAATTGCCAGAAGAATAAGTCCGTAGAGCGCGAGCCCGACTGTCGCAACAACCCCCGGCAACCGATACCAGAGAGTCATGAAAACCGCGATGATGAGAAAACCCCAGAGTCCGGCGGACACGCCGGCGGCGGTAACCTCATTTCCGAGTACCGGACCGATTGATTCCGCACCGACAAGTTCAATTGGAACAGGGAGCGCACCGAAGTTCAGGTTGCGCGCCATTTCTTTTGCTTCATCTGCAGTTAGTCCGGTGATAATTGCTTTTCCGTCGGTAATCGTCGCTTGAATAATCGGATCCCCTTTCAGTTCACCGTCAAGAAAAATGGCAAGCACTTCTCCTAGGTGTTGCGAGGTAATATCCCCAAACAGCTTTGCGCCCTCTTCGTTAAACGTAAGCTCAACAATAGGTTCCTGCATGAGACTCTGCCCTCCTTGGATAAACTGCAAACGTGCACTTTGAAGAAAACGTCCCGTTAACCCCGTTGATGTGTATGAAAAAAGAGACGTGGTACTTGTGGTTGCTTGAACACCTGTGACAAGACGAAAATCAAGCAGAGGTGTTTTCCCCAGCTGTGCAACGGCCGCATCAACATCAGTTACGCCGGGAAGTTCTACAATCAAACGCTCTTCACGTCCGTCCGCAAGACGTGCGTGCTCCACCTGGACCAACGGCTCCGACACGCCGAACACATTGACCCGCCGCTCGATAACTTCACGAAGCGAGCTCATTGCGTCATCAACGTCTGCTGTGGCAACCCCGGAAACATCAGCACGGTATGTGAGCAGTGTTCCTCCTGCAAGATCAAGACCGAGTTTGAACCCGAAATGCTCCTGTGCTACGCCGGAGGAATACAAGAAAAAACCCAGCCATGCGCCGGCAACAAGAATCAAACCTGCAAGAATACGCGTCTTCATAAACACGAGAGAGTGTACCTCTTTTGTGTAAAAAAGAAAGGGTCCGCACGGCGATGCCGTACGAACCCCTTTGGATGCCGCCGCACTTCAGCGGCGGCGCACCTTATCCCAGAGGTGCTTGCGCACCTCGGGCGCCGATACCTTGATCTGCTTCCGGCGCAGATCCACGACAAGCTCCTCGACGTAGATCTGCGCTGTCCGTGGCGTCATCGAGTTATCGATGAGCCACGTGTCGATCTCAGCTTCCAGTCGGCTCTTCTCCGACGCCAGGTTCTGGATACTGAGACCGAGGCGCTCGAGGTCTCGGTTGATGTCCTCCTGCGTCCGCATTCGCGGACCGTGGAGGGGCATCACCTTCAGACGACTCTCCGAGGACGGCACTTCGCCGGAATCGTTTGCCGGAGAAACTTCGGGAAGCTCCGGAATAGCAGAGAAAGAGAACCCCGCCGACTCCTTTGGGTCCGACTTGTCGGATGGCATCCCCGGAGTGCCCCGCACTTCGACCGTCGCTTCATTTTGGGGCGACGTTGTTCCGAAGCGCTCCTCGAGGTGCTTCCAGACGAGTTCCAGAAGCCGTAGCCTCTGCTGCTCGTCCGTTTCCGGCTTCCCGCCGATGAGAAACTCGCGTACCTGTGTCATATATACCCTCCACCATGGAAAGCAGTTTCTGGGTTTTTCTGCGGATGATTATAACATCAAAAAACAAAAAATCAAGTAAAAGGGGCGTCTGCGCTTCGCGCATCCGCCCCCGTCTTCGGGTGAACCTGCTCTAAAGCGGGTTCACCCCTTCTTCATGACCCGGAAGCACCGGGCACCGCCCAGGATCTCGATCAGCTCCCTCAGATCCCGCGGAAGCTTCGTCTTGTCGTCCTGGGTGAGTTCCTCACCCAGGACGAGGTCCGCTGCCGGAGAAGGCGTCCCCGCCTCCTCCGCCTTCATCCTGAGGTAGCTGTACAGGACAGCCACCCCGACGAAGGCAGGATCGCCTTCCTCCCGCGCCTTCTTCTTGGCCATCGTCTTCTCCTTGTCGGCATGCCTGTGCCGGGTTGGTGAATCACTACCTTTTTTAATTATAACACAAAATATTATTTATGCAAGTTCTTGCAGAGTTTTTCTATTCCCTCCTTAAACACAGTGTCTGCCTTCCAATTAAGGTCCTTTTGTGCGCGAGATGAGTCTGAAACACTCCGGCGAATATCTCCTGCGCGCTCAGGAACAAACGAAACACTGGGTTCAACACCTAAGGATTGTCCCAAAAGAGAAACCATATCTGTAAGAGATGTTTCGATTCCGGTTCCGATGGCATACACACCGAAGGTGTCCGCGCGTTCTGCCGCCGCACTAAGTGCCGCCACCACATCCCCCACATACACAAAATCGCGGGTTGTTTTTCCGTCACCAAAAATAATAACCCCTTCTTCGTTTGCTATTTTTTTAAGAAAAATAGAAATAACACCGGAGTACGGAGATGTCGCATCCTGTCTGGGACCGTATACGTTGAAAAAACGCAGTCCTACAGACTGAACACCGAACATGTCCCTATACATCTGTGCATACTGCTCACCGATATATTTTTGAAGCGCATACGGAGACTTCGGCGCAACAGGCGACGTCTCCCGCTTCGGCAACTCAGGATCATCCCCGTATACCGCGCATGACGATGCGTATACGACACGTGCGCCATTTTGTCGGGCCGTTTCCAACACATTGAACGTGCCGTTCACGTTGACGCTGTGGGAATAGTTCGGATCTGCAATTGTTTTTGGAACAGACGCGACTGCGGCTAAGTGCACAATCGTGTCAACGCCGTGCGCGGCAGACGCAACAGTGTCAAAATCCGCAACGCTGCCTTCAATAAAACGTATGCGTTCAAAAACTCCGGAGAGATTTTCTTTTTTCCCCGTTGAGAGATCGTCGAGCACCGCGACATCACATCCACGCGCAACAAGCGCATCGACAAGATGTGACCCTATAAAACCCGCGCCGCCGGTAACAAGGACTGTTTTCATAGCGTGCTGCTGGTACACACAAGTAGATTTTCAAAAATTTTCGCAATCGCCACGGGACCGATGCCGCCGGGAACGGGTGTCAGCAAAGCTGCCTTTTCTGCACACGAGGGATCCGCATCACCGACCACCTTTCCCCCGCTCTCACTTGTGCCTGCATCAAGAATAACAACACCGTCTTTGATCATGTCGGGTTTTAAAAGATGCGGGACGCCCGCGCC
>CAZVYH010000012.1:6829-14068 GCA_964631485.1 uncultured Candidatus Saccharibacteria bacterium | reverse complement strand
CTGATTGCGGAAGGGAAAGTCGCTTCGCTCACAGGAATTCCGGTTGTTCTCAAAGACAACATGTGTACGGCGGGGAAAACGGCGACTGCGGGTTCAAAAATTCTTGAAGGGTATGTTGCACCGTACGACTCAACTGTGGTGGCGAAACTTAAAGAGGCCGGCGCGGTGATTCTCGGGCGGGCAAACATGGATGAATTTGCCATGGGAAGTTCTACTGAGCAGTCGGCGTATGGTCCGACCAAAAATCCTCTCGACACAACACGCGTACCGGGCGGTTCATCGGGCGGTTCAGCAGCAGCGGTTGCGGCGGGAATGTGTCTTGCGTCACTCGGGTCTGACACGGGCGGTTCAATCAGACAGCCCGCGGCATTGTGCGGTATTGTGGGACTGAAGCCGACGTACGGGAGTGTGTCGCGACACGGTTTGATTGCGTTGGGCTCATCGTTGGATGTCGTCGGTCCGTTCGGAAAAACGGTTTCAGATGTTGAGTCTGTATTTCAAACAATTGCAGGAAAAGATGTGATGGACGCAACGACGGTTGATGCGGGTGATTACCCGCAACAAGGAAGTGAAGTGAAAAAAATCGGCATACCGCGGACATTTTTGAATGAAAACAAACTTCGTGATGATGTGCGGGAGAATTTTGATGCCGCACTTGAAAAACTCCAAGGACTCGGTTATGAACTTGTTGATATTGAGCTTCCGCTCGTGAAATATTCCGTGCCGACGTACTACGTCATCTTACCGGCAGAGGCGTCCTCAAACTTGGCGCGTTTTGACGGCGTCAAGTACGGTCTTCACACAGAAGGGGATGATTTGATTGCCGATTACTTCAAAACCCGCGGAGCAGGATTCGGTCCTGAGCCGCGCCGTCGCATCATGATCGGTACGTACGTCTTGTCTTCAGGGTATTATGACGCATACTACAATAAGGCAAACGCGGTGCGCCGCGGTATTACGCGCGATTTCGTCAGCGCATTCACAACGTGTGATGTTATTGTCACCCCGACGACAGCCGGTCCGGCATTTACACTGGGCAGTAAGGTGAACGACCCTGTTGCTATGTACCTTGAAGATATTTTTACCGTTTCATCAAATCACACGGGAATGCCGGCAATGTCGGTTCCGTCGGGAACTGTTTCGGAGGACGGTGTTGCGCTGCCGTTGGGTGTTCAGTTTATTGCTCCGCACATGGGGGAGCAGAGATTGTTTGCGGTTGGTAAAAAGTTTTTGAACGAATAACTATATATGGCCGACAAACCAAAAGATAAAGGAGGTAAAAAACCGAGTGCTCCGGAACCGGCCAATACAACGGAGATACTCATTACGATGCTTGCTGTCCTTTTGGGCATCGCGCTTCTTCTCGGTTTTTTGCAAAACAAATTCGGCGATGGGGGTCAGTTTAAACTTGATGCGTGGGCGCGCGGAGCCCTCTACTCGTTTTCTTCAAAGGTGAACGAGTATACGCCTGAGGGGTCCGTCATCAAGACCACGGAGCAACTTGATGTCTGGGCGTCGTCTCTTCGTGACCGTATTGTAGGTATTCAGCAAAAAGGCGCGCGTGGGAAGATGTTGTCTCAGGCTGTTGTGTACGGGAAGGACGTATTCTTCAACGTTGATTTTGATTCGGATCCCGACGGCTGGGTGGATGCAAGCGGACTCAAAAGGGAACTTTCAGGATGGGTGGGGAATGTGCGCTCTGTTTTTTTGTGGCTTTCTTGGATAGTGACGCTTGCGGGTGTATTTCTTGCGCTGTATTCATGGAAACAGTGGCGCGCTCTTGTGAAGAAACACAAACTGCAGATGCGTCAGTTGGACAGAAAGTTAGTCGGAGAAGATATTTCCGCGAAGAATGAACGATGGGATCATGTTGAAAAACTTGCCGCGTCGGAGAATCCGGGGGACTGGCGCGTCGCCATCATTGAGGCGGACGTGCTTCTCGATGAGCTCGTTACCGGTATGGGATACGACGGAGCGACGCTGGGTGACAAACTCAAGGCAATAGAAAAGAGCGACTTTGTAACGCTTGATGACGCGTGGGAGGCGCATAAAATTCGTAATCGTATTGCGCACCAGGGTTCTGATTTCGTGCTGACACATCGCGAGACAAAACGCGTTATTGATCTCTTTGGAAACGTGTTTCGGGAATTTGATTACATTTAACGGGTAGTGCACACACGGTGGGTTTGTACACATAGAAAGTATCTACCCGGCAGAGTATACTTAGCATTGTATGAATGAGCCTAGTAACGACACGGACAGCCCGATAGAGTCATTGTCAAAGAAACTCAATACTCCAGGACAGAATTCACTGACCGAATTACACCGGTCGGAGTTTCATGAGGGGCGGTACGGGGACATACCTACGGATTTTACTCACGATCACTCACCGACAGGTTCTATTATTATGTCAAAAATTTCACGCCATCATACGCCGGTGAAATGGTTTTTTGTCGGGGCTGTTGTTTTTTTCCTCGCATCTCTTTTGGCCGCGGTGTTCTTTTTCAGCGGGGACAGGAATCTTGTCTCGGCTAATAAAATAGAGATTACCGTTACCGGTCCGGTGGTTTCTGCGGCCGGGGAAGTGTTGCCGTTGGCGATAGAGGTCCGCAACACGAACGCTACCGCGTTGCAGCTCGCAGATTTACTTATTGAGTATCCGCCGGGAACCCGCATGCCGGAAGATGTGACAAACGAACTGCTTCGGTATCGCGCGTCGCTGGGCACCATCGGCCCCGGAGAGCGCGTTGCGACGACGACGAAAGCCATTTTGTTCAGTGAAGAGGGAAGTGAGCAAAAAATAAGTGTGAGCCTTGAATATCGCGTTGCCGGCTCAAGTGCCATTTTCTCCAAGGAAAGTAGTTTTGCCGTCCGGATAGGAGCGAGTCCCTTGACGTTGTCGGTCAGCGCTCCGAAGACGATTAACTCAGGACAGGATGTTGAAATGGTTCTGAGCGTCACGTCAAACACATCCGTCCTTCTTGAGGATGTGGTTGTCGCCGCAAACTACCCCTTCGGATTTTTGTTTTCAAAAGGAGACCCCGAACCGACGTTTAGTGATACGGTGTGGTCGCTCGGCGATATTGAACCCAAAGGGAAACGCACGATTCGCATACAGGGAACTCTTTCCGGTCAGGATGAAGAAGACCGTATTTTCAGATTCAGTTCGGGCATTGCGACTCGCGGTGATGTAACGAAAGTCGGTTCTGTCTTTGCACAAGTAGACCACACAGTGAAAGTTGCCCGGCCGTTCGTTGACACCCGTATGGTCATCAACGGCAGTGCGGAAGATTCGGTGACCGTAAATCCGGGAGGCACGGCTAAAGTTGAGATTACATGGAACAATAATCTCGCGACGCGTCTTGTTGACGGGGTGATTGTCGTTAAACTCGAAGGAGAGGCGGTAAACGAAAGGAGGGTTTCTTCAACGGACGGTTTTTATGATTCTACGCGCAACACCATCACGTGGACGAAGGTAAATACAAAAGAGCTTAAGGTTATTGACTCCGGCTCGGGCGGAAAGGTGGCGTTCTCTTTTGATGTGTTGCCGACGGACACGTCCGGGTCAGGGCGTCTTGACCCTGAGATAACCGCGTCGCTTGCGTTTACTGCGACGGCTGTTTCGGAGGATGAAACGCCGAAAGAGATACGGTCGGATAGGGTTGCGATGGTTCTCGTCGGGTCTGATGTTCGTTTGTCCAGTGAGGCGTTGCGCACAACGGGCCCGCTTGAAAACTCAGGACCGATGCCTCCGCGAGTTGAACAGAAAACAACATACACAATACTGTGGTCAATCGCTAACGCCGTTAATGATCTCACCGAAGCGGAAGTTCGTGCCGTGCTCCCGCCGTATATACAGTGGGAAGGTTTTGTAAGCCCGAGTTCCGAGGACATCTCATATCAGAGCTCAACGCGGGAAGTAGTGTGGCGTCCGGGAAAGATTCGTGCAGGAACAGGTTTCAGTACGCCGGCGCGCACCGTTGCGTTCCAAATCGGTCTGACGCCGTCTGTCACGCAAATTGATACAACACCGACACTTTTGGAGGACTCAATTCTCTCGGCTGTAGACAGTACGGTCGGAAAAAATATCGGCGATACCGCGTACGAGGTAAATACCAATTTGTACACCGATCCCGGTTTTGACGCTTCGTGGAGCAGGGTTATTGAGTAGGTCGGTGTTGCATAATACGTTTCGCGGGGAGTTTTGAAAAAAACGCCGCCCAGGGTATACTTTTGAAACATGGAATCATCAAACGTCCGATTTTCAATAGATATTTTCTCCGTATTCAAAGTTCTCCTGCTTTTAGTCGGCGCATACGTATTGTACCTTCTGAGAGACACGGTGATGGTGGTGCTTGCTGCGGTTGTTATTGCATCGGCAATTGAACCTGCAACACGGTGGTTTATGAAGTATCGTTTTCCGAGAACGCTCGCGGTGGTCGTGATTTATCTCTGCATCTCGGTGGTGCTCTTCGGGCTTGTGTACTTCCTCCTCCCGTCGCTTCTCAGTGATTCGTCGACATTTCTTTCACAGATTCCTGACTACATCGGTTCTCTTGATCTGCGTCCCGTGCTTGAGAAGCTCTCCGTTCCCGAATCTTCAACGGTAATTCAAAATCTCTCCGCCACGCTCTCCGCGGGAGACCTGCTCTCCTCAATGCGCTCGCTCATCACGATTCCCGGAGGCGCATTTCGTACGATTTCCACCATCTTCGGAGGTGTCTTTTCGTTTGTCCTGATTATCGTACTCTCGTTTTATCTCACCGTCCGTGAAAACGGTATTGCGGATTTTTTGCGGATTATTACCCCGCACAAACATCTTCCGTATGTACTGGAACTCTGGAAGCGGTCACAGAAGAAAATAGGGCAGTGGATGCAGGGACAACTCCTCCTCATGATTTTAGTGGGTGTTCTTGTGTATCTTGGTCTGACTATTCTGGGCGTGAAGCACGCGTTTCTGTTTGCGGTGCTCTCCGGCTTGTTTGAGGTGATTCCTCTGTTCGGTCCTATTCTCTCAAGTATTCCGGCGGTGCTTGTCGCCTATACGCAAGGAGGTCTCTCACTTGCACTGCTTGCCGTCGGACTTTTCGTCATCATCCAACAGTTTGAAAACCATCTTATTTACCCGCTTGTTGTGAATAAGGTTGTCGGTGTCCCTGCCATTGTCGTTATCCTTGCCCTTGTTGTCGGCGCGGAACTGGCCGGTTTCTTGGGTGCGCTTCTCTCTGTTCCTCTCGCGGCCGTTTTGATGGAGCTTATACAGGACTCAAAACAACGTTCGCTTGCCGCAACAGACAGTGCGTGAGTTTTTCATGCGGTACGCCTTATTTGATATTCACTCCCACCTTACGTTCGCTGATTTTGACGCGGACAGAGACGACATTATTGCGCGCATGAAGGATGACGGAATCGGCACGATAACCGTCGGAACGGACGCGCACACATCCGCGGACTCCGTTGCACTTGCGGAAAAGCACGAACACCTGTTTGCAACAGTCGGTATTCACCCGTCGCATGAGACACATGGAGGCGTCGGTGAGCTTGCAGGGCTTGCCGCGCACCCGAAAGTTGTCGCAATAGGGGAGTGCGGTCTGGATTATTTCCGTCTGGATGCAGCCGCGGATACGATAAAGCAAGAGCAGTCAAAACTGTTTGAACAGCATATTGCGCTCGCGCACGAGCGATCACTTCCGCTCATGATTCACGCACGACCGTCAAAGGGCTCTATGGATGCGTATGAAGATATTCTCGCGTTGCTCAAAAATAACAAATATCAAATATCAAGTTCCAAAGAAAAAAACCAAAATACAATACAGGGGAACGTGCATTTTTTTGCCGGCACCGTTGCTGTTGCCCGAAAATTTCTTGACCTCGGCTTCTCGATTTCTTTTGACGGGCCGATTACCTTTGCGACGGAGTATGACGAAGTTATCCGCTTTGTGCCCGACGATATGATTATGGCCGAAACAGATGCTCCGTTTGCCGCTCCCGCGCCGTTTCGCGGAAAACGTAATGAGCCCGCATATGTCCGCTATGTTGTTGAAAAAATCGCCTCTCTGCGGGGTAGTACGCCCGACGCGTGCGCCCGTATGCTCACCGAAAATGCACTGAGGCTCTTCCGTATTGAAGGCGAGACAGTCTCCTTTTGAGGCAGTACCAGAGCCCATATACGGGCTTTAGAGATAAAATACAGATGAAGTCCCGCCCTTGCGACGGGGAAAAACATATGCTACGCTAGGACGCCTATGGTAGAAGAGAAACAAATGCACATCGAGGAAGACAACGACGCAGACAGCCGGCTCTATGAGCTCGGTTTTCATGTTGTCCCGATGGTGGGCGACGAGGGGCTTACAAAAGAAATGGATACCCTGCGTGCCATGCTTGAAAAACACAATGTGAAGATGATAAGTGAGGAGTGGCCCCAGTTAATGAACCTCGCATACCCGCTGGTGCGCGTTATTTCCCGTACACGACACACGTGCGCAACTGCGTACTTCGGTTGGTTTGTTTTTGAAGCGCTCCCGCATCAGGCACACGCTATTCGCGAGGAAATCCGCCGTAACGAACACATTTTGCGCTACCTTCTCGTAAAGACGTATGCGGATGCTCCTGTCGTAAAGCACCCTGTTCACGCCGGCCACGCAGATCACAAAATGCCTGAGGAGAAGCCGGAGAGTCCTGTTGTAGAAAAGGAGCCCGTTGCTGATGCAACACCGATGACCACGGAACAAATGGACGTTGAAATTGAAAAACTCGTTGTGTAAACACTATGTATCTCAATAAAGCACTTTTGTACGGCAATCTAACCCGCGACCCCGAGCTCAAATCGCTCCCGTCCGGTTCTTCTGTTGCGACATTCAGTATTGCGACAAACCGCGTCTGGAAAGATAAGGAGGGCAACCGCCAGGAATCAACCGATTTCCACAACATCGTGGTGTTCGGTAAGCAAGCAGAGACGGTCTCACAGTACCTTCGTAAAGGTTCATCGGCATTTGTTGAGGGGCGTATGGTAACCCGAAGCTGGGATGCCCAGGACGGCTCAAAGAAGTACCGCACCGAGGTTATCGCGGACCGTGTTCAGTTCGGACCCCGCGCAGGCGGTTCCTCCGAAGGAGCATTCTCCGGTGGGGCAGAAAAGGGAAAGACACAACCGCAGGAAAGTGCCCCGGCAATAGACACGATTCAGTATCCGGACGCACAAGAAGAGGGTATTAATCCTGAAGATATTCCATTTTAATT
>CAZVYH010000012.1:0-6729 GCA_964631485.1 uncultured Candidatus Saccharibacteria bacterium | reverse complement strand
CGTATGAAAAAAAGTTGCTTTTTTAAAGAACAAAACATTAAACACGTTGATTACAAAGACATCAAGGTGCTTCGTCGATTTTTGAATCCCTATTCACGAATGAAAACACGCCGATACACGGGAGTGTGCGGTACTCACCAGCGTGAACTCGCTCTGGCAATCAAACGAGCGCGATTTATGGGACTGCTTCCGTATATCGCAGGCTAAACGAACGCGCGTCTACAATCTTCCACATAATTTCAAAAAACGCCCCTGAGGGCGTTTTTTGTTTCTGTTGATTACACGCGCGAAACGTAATCGCCGGTCTCTGTGTTGATTTCAATCGTATCTCCCATTTCAACGAAGAGGGGGACGTTAATCATTGCACCGGTCTCAAGTTTGACGAGTTTGTTTCCACCCTGGGATGTGTTTCCGCGAATGGTCGGCGGCGCTTCAACAACCTTGTACGACACTTTAATAGGAAGTCGAACACCGATTGCTTTGTCATTGAAAAAGAGTCCGACAATCTCCATCTTTTCTTTCAAAAACTTTTTCTGATCTCCGAGGATGTCTTCGGCAAGCGTAATGCGCTCGCTGGGATTGCCGACGACGTGGAACCACCACTCGCCGCGGTTTTGGTAGATGTATACAAGCGGACGGCTCTCAATCTCGGCTTCCTCGGCCTTTTCCGAGACGTGGAACGAGTATTCCGTCACTTTTCCCGTGATAAGATTGCGCAGTTTGGTCGCATTCACCGGTTTGCGCTGTTGTTTACGAAATACGTGGGAATCCAGTACTTCGTACGGCTCGTCGTTGAGCAGGATGACCTTTTTTGGCTTTATTTCGTTGTAGGTAAGCATACAATATTCACATTAACGCTCGCCAATCGGTGGCGAGCGTCTCCAAGATACCAAAAATACAACATAACGGCAAGATGCCGTTTATTCAACCGCGTTTAACTTCTCGGTGATTTCCTTGGTTAGTTTTTTGGCGACATCCTTATTGTCAACGAGAAACTGGCGTGTGGCGTCATATCCGCGTCCGAGAGCAATGTCCCCGTATTTGTACGATGCGCCGCTTTTCTCAATAATGCCGTACTTTTCTCCGAGCGCGATGAGTTCGCCCTCGCGTGAAATACCGTTGGGAAAGACGAGGTCAAATTCCGCCTGTCGAAACGGAGCGGCAACCTTGTTCTTTACCACTTTTACCCGCACGCGCCCTCCGACGACTTCCTCACCTTTCTTAATTTGTGCGATACGACGCACGTCCAGGCGAACCGATGCGTAAAACTTCAGCGCGTTTCCTCCCGGCGTCGTCTCAGGATTGCCGAACATAACGCCGATTTTCATGCGAATTTGGTTGATGAAGATGACGACCGTCTTGCTCTTTGCGACGATGCCGGTCAACTTACGCAGTGCCTGGCTCATCAGTCGCGCCTGTTTGCCGACGTGCTGTGCTCCCATTTCTCCCTCAATTTCGTCTTTCGGCGTGAGCGCGGCGACGGAGTCAACGACAATGACGTCAATTTTTCCCGTGCGCACAAGCGATTCCACAATCTCAAGCGCCTGTTCTCCTGTGTCGGGCTGGGAAATAAGCAGCTCGTCAATTTTTACACCGAGGCGCTTCGAGTATTCGGGATCCATGGCGTGCTCTGCGTCAACGTATGCGCAGACCCCGCCGAGTTTTTGTGCTTCAGCAACGACGTGCAGTGCGAGCGTCGTTTTACCCGATGACTCAGGTCCGTAAATTTCAATGATGCGCCCGCGGGGGATGCCGCCGATACCGAGCGCCGCATCCAAGGAGAGTGACCCCGTCGGAATTGCCGCAACATCAACGTGCGGTCGCGCACCCAACATCATAATGGCATCCTCGCCGAACTTTGTTTTGATTTGCCGCAGCGCGTCTTCAATCTGGCCGACGGTCTTTTTAAGTTCCTTTGGAGCTTTTGCTTTTTTGTTGAATGCCATATGTGTACTGAGTGTGGTTAGTGTACGTATGAGTAATAAAATTTTGTTAAAGTGTCGTGGTTGCCTGCGTGCCGGTGTCGGTTGTCTCCGCGTCCGTCGTTTCCTGTGTGGTGGTGCCGTTTGTTTCAGTGCCACCCGCGCCTTCTAAATCTTTCACCTCGTTTTCCTGCAATGTGCTCGAACTCGGACGGATAGCCCCCGTGCTTCCTGCCGGCGGCACGAACATACCCCGAATGTGCTGTGTGTTTATTCTGCCATATCGGTCGGTAACGGAAACGGACACCACAGTATATCCCTTCGTCAGCAGTACGTCTTCCTTAAAATGTCCCGTTTCATCCACAAAAATCGGCCGGTCATTGAGGGTTATGGTCGTTATGTTTTTTGCGTCTCCCTCAACAACGAGGATTTCTTCGGAGGTCGAAAACCCGTCAGCGGGTGCGGTGATGGTGAGTTGCGGACCATGCAGATACCCGCGCGACTCGTAATACGCGTACGACGCAAGGAGCGCGGCCACGAGCACAACAAAAATATACGTGCTTGAGCGTCTGGAAATCATGACCTAATTATTAACGTCTTCTCCCGTTTCACTCGGCTTTCCGACAAGCACGTCACGCGGTTTGGAACCGTCAGCCGGTCCGATGACGCCGCGTTCTTCCAATACGTCCATCAGCCGTGCGGCGCGCGAATACCCGATGCGCAGCTTCCGTTGCAGGTACGACGTTGACGCTTTGCCGGCGCGCACAACCGTTTCGCGCGCATCTTCAAAGAGTTCGTCGTCAATTTCATCATCATCACCGAATCCGCTACCGTCTTCCGAAGAGTGTGCGGTTGTGAGGTCAATGGAGAGCTCGGTGTCCGCGTCTCCGTTGTCGTGCTTTCGCAGAAATTCACTTACCGCCTTCACCTCGTCTTCAGAAATAAACGCGGACTGAATGCGCTTCGGCTTGCCCATGTCGCCCGACATGAAGAGCATGTCTCCGGCGCCGAGCAGTTTCTCCGCCCCGCTGGTGTCTAGAATGGTGCGTGAGTCAATCTGCGAGGAGACCTGCATGGCGATGCGTGCGGGGATGTTTGCCTTGATGAGACCCGTGATGACGTTTACCGACGGGCGCTGTGTTGAAAGGATGAGGTGAATACCGACGGCGCGCGACATTTGCGCAAGACGGACGATGCCCGCCTCAAGCTCCCGCGGGTATGTGCTCATGATGTCGGCGAGTTCGTCAATGACCACGATGATGTACGGCATTGTCTCGGGCATATCAATGGAAAGTTCCTCATGTGCACCGCGGTACTTCTCAACCGCGGGGGAGAGAATGGTGCTGTGGTATGACGTGATGTCGCGCACCTTGTGCTCTTCAAGAATGTTGTACCGCCGTTCCATTTCCTTTACGAGCCACTTCAGTCCCAAAATGGCCTTCTTCGGGTCGGTAATGACCGGGGTGAGCAGGTGCGGAATGCCGTTGTACAGCGTTAATTCAACGCGCTTCGGATCAATCATGACGAAGCGCATGACATTTGGTCCGTTGCGGAACAGCAGGGAATTGACGAGCGCGTGAATGGTTACCGACTTTCCTGATCCTGTGGCACCGGCAATGAGCATGTGAGGCATTTTAGCGAGGTTGGCGAAAATGGCTTTGCCGTCAACGTCGCGTCCGAGCGTCATAAAGAGACGGTGCTCGGATGACGTGTACTCTTCCGTAGAAAGCAGATTACCGAGACCGACGGTTGTTTTTGCCGAGTTCGGCACCTCAATACCGACGAGCGCTTTGCCCGGAATCGGCGCTTCAATACGCACGGGGTGTGCGGCAAGCGCGAGTTCAAGGTTTTTCTGCAGACCGAGGATTTTTGAGAGGCGAACGCCTTCAGCGGGTTTCATCGCGTAGCGTGTGACGGACGGGCCGATAGAAATTTCATCCATCGCGACATCAATGCCGAAGTTCTGCAGCGTTCGTTTGATGATGTTTGCGTTTGCTTTAATGTCGCCGACGCCGGGTTTTCCTGAATCTTTAGAGAAGATGGAAAGCGGGGGAGGGATGTATGCTCCGGCCATCGCGGTGAAAACCGCCGGGAACTCAGGTTCACCCTCAGGTTTCTTTTTCTTGAACGAAAAGAGTCCGCCCTCTTTCTTCTCTTCCTCAGGTGTTTCGTCTCCGCCTTCGTGCACGTGTGCTTCTGGGGGTGCTACATGCGCTTGTTGTTCTTCAACTCGCGCAACGGAAGCGTTTATGTCCGCCTGGGCGCTTTCCCGTGCGGCAAGCTTTTGGGCGCGGCGCTCGCGCCACGCATTAATGATGGAAAGCGGGTGTGTATTTGAAAGCACCAAAACAGAAATCACAAAGAGCGCGACAAGTGCAACCATGGCCCCTGATGTTGCGAACAAATAGAGGAGGGGTTTGGCGACCCACACGCCGAGTGCTCCGCCGCTGTCCGGAAAAAGTATTTCAAGGATACCGAGACCTGAGGCAATGAAGAGAAGCGAGCCGATAATATTGGTCAGTGCAAAATTTGCCTTCTCCGTCTTGAAGTAACCGATTGCGATTATGAATGAGAGGGCAGGGAGGAGGTAGTATCCGACGCCCAGGAGACCGGAGAAAAATGCAAACACACCTTCTCCTACAACGCCCGCCTTCACGAACGCTGCCAATAACAGGAATACGGCGATAACAAAAAAGATAACAGAATATACCGCGTACTTTGTTTCTTCCTGCAGTCCGAGAGAAAAGGATGTTTTTGTCTTTTCCGCTTTCTTTTTCTTTGACATACAAGCGAATTGTACCACGCTTGTGCGGTGTTGCGGTTGTGCGTGGGGTGTAAAAAGTTCCTGTGGATAACTTTACGCTCGTCAGATGCCGAGGAGGGCACGCGTTCATTCCTGCTGGAATGACGCTCACTCTCAGGCTCCTCGCCTTCCGAGAGTCCCTCCTCGGCACTGACTCGCTCCATATGTAGGGTAAGAGATGCCGTGACAAGCTCGCTCCGTATGGTAAAAACACAGAAGACAAGGACAGGAAACTTGTCTTTTAAACAGGGAGGGAGTAGTATCGGAATGTCTCTTACGTCATTGGATAAAAGACATATGTTTTATCAAAAGGACAACAAAAAAGACATTTCAACAGAGGTGCTTCCGGTGTCTTCAAGTGTCCACGACGAGATATCCTCCTACGCTCAAAAGATAGCCACGGCTCTCTATTTGGTAACCGGTCTCATGGACACGCATGATCCGCTGAAAAATCGCCTTCGATCCAAGGCGCTTGATATGATGTCCTTTACCTCATCATACTCAAATCTCAATGATAAAAAGACAAAGGTGTCTGCCGAGGACACCTTGGATGTCATGAAAGAGGTTGTGTCTCTGATAGAGGTCGGTTCTTCTGCGGGCGTTATTTCGACAATGAACGGCGACATCCTGATTCGTGAAATCAAATCGCTTATAACCGCCTTCGATACATACGTAAAGATGTCGGACACACACGAGTCCTCCCTGGGCGCCCTATTCTCTCAAGGACTTACGATAACACTTCCTCCGGCGGTCTCATATAAAGGACAACAGACACATGTCTATAAAGGACACAAAAGGACATCAAATGTTGCACGCAGTATAAATGTCCTTGAAAAGAAACCGCGTCCGAGAAACGAAACAGATTCGTCCGAGAGAAAGGAAAGGATTGTTTCGCTGGTTAAAGAAAAAGGAAACGCGATGATAAAAGACATCTCAAAGCATATCCCGAACTGTAGTGAAAAAACGGTACAACGGGATCTCATAGACCTTGTCTCTCAAGGGCGTCTCCAAAAACATGGGGAACGTCGTTGGACCACCTACTTCATTCCCAAGGCGTAAAATAAGACCTTTTTTGCCGTAATAATCACATCCTGTCAACGGCTTGTTTTCTAGCGCCTAAAGGCAGGTTTTTGATGTTCCAAGCCTTGCTCTTTCCTGAGAAACAGAGCTTCCCAAAAACCACCCAAAACCTGTAACTTCGGGCTCTTTTTGAGGTATACTCCCATCAGACCCTAGGTTCGCAAAACACTTGGTCAAAAAGGTGTTTTGTGTTACAGTGGTTAAGCCGTTACATGAAGTTCACAAGGCACAACAAAACGAAGGATTTTGTGTTATCCACAAAATACTTTGGTGGCGTGCAATAGTGAACCTATAATGGTGTATCGCAGTGGCGGAAGTTATTTCAGGACGACTGTTCCTTAACAATTTCATACCCGGAAAAACGAGTACATATCAGGATGAACATATGATTCGTGAAGACACAGCCGTGAGACGGCTCTCAATTCTTGTGAACTACCCTTTTGTTTTTGGCGCCCATGTGGGGCGACGGAGGCGAAGGAGTTAGTCAAAAGTTATAAGCATTTATTAGTAGATTATCAATTACTCTCTCACGAGAGAATGAATAGATATGTTTAAAAAAATCAGCTTGGTGGCACTTCTCGCCGTAGTTGCATTTGGCTTTGCAACAACTGCAAAGGCAGCAACAGCAGAAGAACTTCAGGCACAAATTACAGCGCTTATGGCGCAAATCGCTCAACTTCAGGGCGGTTCAACAAGCAGCATTGGATGCTACGCATTCACACGCGATCTTACAGATGGCGTTTCAGGTGCGGACGTATCAGCGCTCCAGAGTTACCTTGCTTCAAAGGGCATGTTCTCAGTTGCTCCGACAGGATACTTTGGACCTATTACAAAGGCAGCAGTTGCTTCATGGCAAACAGCTAACGGTGTTATGCCGGCAGCCGGATACTTTGGTGCAATTTCTCGCGCAAAGTACGCCGCAAC
>CAZVYH010000011.1:0-14162 GCA_964631485.1 uncultured Candidatus Saccharibacteria bacterium | reverse complement strand
TTTGGGCGGGATCGACGGGACTTGAACCCGCAACCTCCTCCGTGACAGGGAGGCGCTCTAACCAGTTGAGCTACGACCCCAAGCCGTCATACTATACCAAAAATACCCCTAAAATCAACGAGTGCCGGCGGCAGGACTTGGTCACAGGTTTTGCTTCGCAAACCCGCGACCCCGCCTCGGCGCTTTTTCGTGCTTACACACGCGCGCCTCCGGCCTGCAATTCCTGCACCCGCCCTGATTTTGTGCCGGCGGCAGGACTTGCACCTGCGACCTAGGGCTTATGAGTCCCTCGCTCTAACTACCTGAGCTACACCGGCATATACAACCCTCAACAGGACTACTGTACAATAAATGCTCACACCCCGCAATTTATTGTACTGACTTCGTGGTGAGGATATACTTGAGTGTATTGTTACTAACAGATCTATAAGAAGCGTATGAAGAAACTATCAATAAAAGAGGCTTTTGCGTCGGCGTGGAAGGTTTTTACAGGCCACGTGTGGGTGTTCATGGGTTCGACTGTTATTATCGCCGGGGTGTCCTTTATCATCGATGGTTTAACAAAAGATGCTCCTCAGGGTGTAGAAGATTTTGTCTTTAGTTTTGTGGGCGCCGTACTACTGTGGTGGCTCTACATCGGCTTTATCCGAATAGCGATGACCGCGTATGCGGGCGGGACCGTTTCCTTCGACATGTTGTTCGGGGAAAAAATGCGCACGCTCTGGCATTATGTACTTGCCGTTTTGCTTTCTGCGGTCACAGTCCTCGTCGGGTTCATACTGCTCATTGTTCCGGGAATTGTACTGCAGGTCGGTTTGTTGTTTGTGCCGTTTCTTATTCTTGATAAGGATATGCAACCGGTTGCATCGTTGAAAGAAAGTTGGCGTCTGACAAAAGGATATAAGTGGAATCTGTTCGGGTTTCTCCTTCTGCTCATTCTTTTCAACATCGGTGGTCTGATTCTTGCGGCGGTTGGGTTGCTGGTAACAGCGCCGCTTTCTCTACTCGTGGTCACCTACTTGTACAGAGAAATTGAGAAAGGTGTTCAATTGGAGCCCGTCGCTCCTGCACAAGTTCCTGCAGAATCTGCGCATTAATCGTGAGCCACCGGTCAGGATTGAACTGACCCTGTACTACTACGAAAGATGATGACGTGTCTTTACACGTCCCATTTCCACCAACAGGCATATTTTGGAGCCACCGGTCAGGATTGAACTGACGACCCCAGCTTTACGAAAGCTGTGCTCTACCAACTGAGCTACGGTGGCTTGGTCTGTGTGACTGGAGCCCGAGGCCGGAATTGAACCGGCGACCTACTCCTTACCATGGAGTTGCTCTACCATCTGAGCTACCCGGGCGGGGAGCTTCACTATAGTACCTAATAAAACGGCTTAGGAAAAGGTGCGGGGCTCTCTGGTATACTGGTCGGGTATGGACGACACGGAAGATATTCAAAGGAAAATAGAAGGGATAGAGGCGGTCATGGCGCGCGGCGACTTCTGGAACGACAAGGAGAGCGCCCAGGCGGTCTTGAAAGAGTATCAGGAGCTCAAACTGAAGGCCGAAGGAAAAGAGCGCCATGATAACGGAAACGCCATTGTAACGATTTTTTCGGGCGCGGGAGGCCTAGATGCCGAGGATTTTGCTCGCATGCTTACCGGTATGTACCTCGCGTATCTTACGCGCAAACACTGGGATCATGTGGTTATGCACCAAAACGAAAACGACCACGGCGGAGTCCGAAACATCACATTTGAAGTGCAGGGAAAGGGTGCGTACGGGGAACTCAAACACGAGGAGGGTGTACACCGGCTCGTGCGCATTTCTCCTTTCAACGCAAAACAACAACGACACACATCGTTCGTCATGGTTGAAGTACTGCCGCGTCTTGAGGACGAACATGAGATGGAAATCCCGGAAACAGACCTTGATATTCAGTTCACACGTGCCGGAGGACCAGGCGGACAAAATGTTAATAAGCGTGAGACGGCGGTACGTATCGTTCATAGACCGACGGGAATAGCCGTACACGTCGCAACACAGCGCAACCAGGCGCAAAATCGCGCCTATGCACTGGAGATTTTACGTGGAAAGTTGTATCATAGAGAACAGGAAGAGAAGTTGTTGCGTGCGCGCGGACTTTCAATTTCAGCAACAACCGATGCCGAGTGGGGAAACCAGATACGTTCGTACGTGCTCCATCCGTATAAGATGATTAAGGATCACCGTACTAATGTCGAGATTCGTGATATAGACCGAGTGCTCCAAAACGGAGACATTGATGAATTTATTGAGGCTCATAAGAAACTGTCGGCATAGCGACCGACGTCTTACATCCACCAACAATGCACATGATTTCATTTGATAATGTCAGTAAGATTTATTCGGACGACTCAAAGGCGCTGCAAGGTGTTACCTTTGCCGTTGAACCAAGTGAGTTTGTTTCCATCGTCGGACACTCAGGAGCGGGGAAGACGACCTTGTTGAAACTCCTTCTTGCCGAAGAACACCCGACGGACGGAAACGTGTTTTTAGGAGAAACCGATATTCACTCGCTTTCCCGGAGAGAAATAAGCGCATTACGTCGACGCATCGGGATGATTTTTCAGGATTTTCGTTTATTGCCGTATAAAACGGCGTTTGAAAACATAGCGTTTGCGATGGAGGCGGCCGGTCGCGATGACGCGGACATCGAAAGCGACGTGCCGTATGCACTGGAACTTGTCGGTTTGCTGGACAAGGCGTGGAAATTTCCGAGTCAAATGTCCGGAGGCGAAAAACAACGTCTTGCTATTGCGCGCGCCATCGTTAACCAACCCGACGTGCTTGTTGCCGATGAGCCGACAGGGAACTTAGACCCACTTAACTCATATGAGGTTGTTCAGATTCTGAAAAAAATTAATGATTTAGGAACGACGGTTCTACTGACGACACACAACAAAGGCATCATCGACAGTCTCGGCAAGCGGGTCATCACAATGGAGAAAGGGCGCGTGGTGCGGGACGATAAAGAAGGAAGGTACGTATTATAAGAGGCACTCAAGACGGTTACCTATCTATGTTTTGGACCAACACAAAAAGAATACTGAAAGCGGGGTTTGTGAATTTCTGGCGTAACGGCTTTGTATCGCTGGCCTCGGTGCTTATTATGGTGGTAACCCTTTTTACCCTCGGCTCCGTTATTTTTTCAGGCGCAATACTCAATGCATCAATGCTGGAGTTGAAGGAAAAGGTTGATGTGAACGTGTACTTTCTCACTGACGCACAGGAAGCTGATATTTTGAAGCTCAAAAGCGCCCTTGAGGCGCTTCCTGAGGTTGCCGTCGTCGAGTACGTTACGCGGGAGCAGACTCTGGCTGATTTTCAGGAACGACATAAAGATGACCAGACAATTCTCGGTGCGTTGGAAGAGCTGGATGACAATCCGCTCGGCGCAGTGTTTAATATTCGTGCCAAGGAGACATCACAATACGAAGCGATTGCCGCATTTCTTGAGAGCGGTGCAGCACTTGGCAGCAACAACAACGTTATTGTTCAAAAGGTGAATTACAAGACCAATAAAGTTGTCATTGAGAGACTCTCGAACATTATCACGTCGGCGGAGAAGCTCGGTTTTGCTCTCAGTACCGTGCTCATCATCCTCTCACTCATCATTACGTTCAACACCATTCGTCTCGCTATTTATACGGCACGTGAAGAAATTTCCGTCATGCGTCTTGTCGGTGCCGGCAACGCATATGTGCGGGGTCCATTTGTTGTAGAAGGTATCATGTACGGTATTGTGTCCGCGATTATTGTGCTTGCGCTGTTTTATCCGCTGACATTCTGGATCGGTCCGTTTACGGAGAAATTCTTCGGCACAATGAGCGTGTTTGAGTATTACGTGAGCAATTTTGGAGAAATGTTCCTCATTATTCTTACCGCCGGAATTCTGCTCGGTGCGGTTTCAAGCTATCTTGCCGTTCGCCGCTACCTGCGCGTTTAAAAAGTTTTTTGTTTTTACTCATACCGATATGTTGTTTACCAGAAAAGGGGACGACGGAACATCGGGATTGTTCGGTACTAAAGACCGCCTGCCAAAAGACAGTCCGCTGTTTGAGGCGCTCGGCACCGTTGATGAGCTCAACTCTCTTTTAGGTGTTTGTTTCGCCTCTGCACAAAAAGCAGACGAAGGCAATGTTTCAATTACATCTACGCTTCGGCGTATGCAGGAACACCTCTTTATCGTTCAGGCGGAACTTGCCGGAGCGGATAAAACCCTGACGACAGAACACACGGCGTGGCTTGAAGAGATATCAAACACTATAGAAGGAATTGTCGGAAGCCCGAAAACGTTTCTTATCGCGGGGGAGACTGAACTCTCCGGTCTGCTTGATTTTGCCAGGGCTGTTTCCCGCAGGGCGGAACGACGCGTTGTGTCTGTCCGGAGCCTCAAAGCGCTCTCGGAAGACACCTATACCTACCTCAATAGGCTCTCAAGCGTCTTATACGCGCTTGCGCGCTATGCCGCCTGGAAAGCGGATGTGAAGGAGCAACCCCCCTCGTACTAGGCCATTTTAGGGGTTAGGCGGTTACCTTTTTTGTGTCGGCAGGTATGTCGACTTCACAGAGTCCGCCGACGCAGGCGAGCTCTTTTTTCTGTTCAGTTCCGTCAGTAAGTTCGTAGGTGAGCAGTTTTGAGTAATCAATGACAGGGAAGGCGGCCGCAAGTTCTTGATAGCGTTTCTTGTCGATTTCTTCGTACGGCGCGAGCTGATAGACGTGATCAAAGCGCGGGAGGAAGGACAGACCGCCGATGATGTCCCAGTTTTTTTGTATCCAATCGACGACGCTAATCCACTCATCCTCACCGACGGAAATAGTCGCAGACGGGTTGTGCTCGGTGTAGTTGAGTTTCACATTCTTCCAGTACTCAAGTTGTTCTAGTGCGGTAAAGTCATCCTTAAATTTTGAACTCTCCGGTGATTCAACGGGGAATTCAAGCACGTACGTCGTCGCGTTTTCCATCGTCTGGCCGACTTCGGGGTGGTGGGGAATACCTTGGTCACGCAACATTTTGAAGAGCGAGTCAGTTGCGGAAATTCTCACGCGGCGGATGTAGTACTTTGAGTGGCGCGGATGAATACCTGATGAGCAGTTGAATGTCTGTGAGACGGTTCCCGACGGTTTAACCGCAGTGACGGCCGTTGACGGCTTGATACCGAGGCGCTTTGCGTACGTTGCGTTTGTTTTAACCGCAGTGTCTCGCATGGCGCGCAGCGTTTCAGGTTGTCGGGCGGCTTCGCAGTCCCACTGTCCTGTAATTGAAACACCCAACAACGCTTCGTCGCGACAGTGTTTGGTCCACTCTTTGGAAATGTATTTGAAGTTAGTGAGCGACGCCTGGTAGGTGCCGAGGATCGCAGCAAGACGAGCCTTACGAACCAAATTTTCACGCGTGTCTCCGGCGCGTGCGATGACTTCCGAGAGGTTACAAAACTGTTTTGATTGCAGAATAATTTCTCCACATGGGTTTGCTCCGATTGGACCCTCGACGACGCCGTCTTCATTGAGAAATCCGCGCTTCTTGAAGTACGAGAGTCTTCTTTTCGGCAACGTGTTTCCGAGTGCGCCGCGGTTGAAAATACCGCGTTCACCGGAACCGCTGCGCATGAGTGCAACCCACTCTTCCATGAGCTCGGTGTTTGACGGCCGCGTTTCGTAGACAGCGGAGTTGTTTGCGACGGAGCGGTACGGTTCTGTGTTGAAAAACTGTCCTTTTTTGGCGTCGCGCAGATCGGCGTCATCCAAGTCTGACAAGCTAATCATTGCGGTACGACGTACTCCACCGGAAACCACACATTCGCCGATTTTGCAGATGATGTCGTGTGCGTCGATGGGGCGCAGGCGGCGTCCTTGCCGCTTAAGTATTTTTTCACGGGCAAACACAAGAAGAGAACGAAGAGGTTCCGGACCGGAGGCCTTACCGCCCATTACTTTGAGTCGTGTCCCGGCAGGACGAACCTGGGAATAATCAAACTCAATATCTTTTCCGCCGTACCACGTCTTTAGTCCGAGCGTCAACGCGTCGCACCAACCCTCTTTCGAGTCCGCAACAACGTGTGTCGGAAGTTTTTTCTTGCTCTGTTTTTGTATCTGCGGAAGTTGTTCAATATTCTGACTTTCAACGGCAAACCCCACACCGCATCCTTGCATGGAGAGGTACATAATCTCCGCGAAGTCTTCAAGTTTTGTCGGAGCCGTGAACGTGCAGTTATATGCACACGTGTTGCACCGACGCGCCGCTTCACCTGCAAACTGCATGAGCCGCATGGACGGCATGATCTCCTGTTTGAGAACCGCTTCACGAACCTCCGCGTATTCTTTGTCGGTAAGTTTGTTTCCGAGATTTTCTTTCATGAATCCCATGTAGCGATCGACGGTTTCAATCCATGTCTCGCGTCTGTTCTCGGCTTCGATCCATCGTGCGTACGTACGGAGGTATACAAGTTCTCCGAGCGCGTTGTCTTTGAAATATTTTTTGCTTTCGGCCGCAAGTGTGCGTACGCGCTCGGGCACATCCCCCTGTTCAATACGGATGCGTGTTCGTTCGGCACGGTACAAGATGTACGCTTTTGCCGTTGCAACAAATTTGTGCACCATCAGCTGCGCTTCAACGGCGTCCTGGACGCCCTCAACGGTGGGCATATATTTGGGATCACCCTTTTTCTGCGCAAGTAATCCGGCAACGACACCATCGGCTATGAGTTTTGGTGCCCCTTCACGAAATTCTCCGGCCGCTTTCATCGCTTTTTCAACGGCTACAACAATTTTTGCGGCATCAAAGGGCTTTTCTGAACCGTCTCGTTTAATGATGGTAGAAAGCGCGGCGTTTTTCGTTCGGGACATAGGACAAAAGGGTTACCTTAATAAATGTGTATGCATTATACTCGTCCGCAACCGCGAACGGGCAGAAATTTCTGTGGAAAAAGAGTACGGACACAAAATGGAAACCTAGTCCAGAACATGCTTCAAAAACGGTACTCTGTCTTGGGCAAAAAAGACGCTTTTTTGGAAAGCGATTTTGTGACGGAAAAGAAAAAGCCCCCATTTGTCTCCATAAGGGTTTAGTGGAAGCCCTCGACAAAAAAGGCACAGTCAGCCGGTTGCGTGGCCCGTATTTTTTCAACCAAATCATTACATGCTTGTTCCTGCCCGCAGACATATACGTCGCTGGAATTAAAATTCATATCTGCTATGTGCTCTTGAATGTATCCCGTGTTTTCTTTCGGGGTGTGGTGTGAAGGTTGTGAGATGGTGTACAAAAAAGAAACATGCGGAAATTGTTTTGAGGCGTTTTCAAAAAACTCTTTGTACAGAACGTTATTTTCGTCACGTGAGCCTGTTACGATGGTTATATTTTGCACAGAGGCATCGCTCACGAGGTGGTGTAGGATCGCTTTTATAACTGATACACCGATACCGAAACCGAAAAGAAATATTTTTTTGTGTCGGAATTTGTCCGCGGTGTTGAGTCCCAGCGGTCCCTGTATTTCAATTTCACTGCCGACGACGTCGTTATTCCAAAAAAACTTTCCCGCCGCGCCGTTCGGAGTTTTTCGTATGGACAGTGTGATGTTGTTTGTATCCGAGCTATCGGATGAAATTGAATAAGCGCGGCGTACTCGTTCTCCGTCTACAGTGAAAAAAACATTTACGAATGCTCCGGCGACAAAAGGGAGCGGTGTCGGAAGATGCAACACAATCTCGCGCGCTGACTCGGACAAGTCAGTGAATCCGGTGATGGTCGCTTTCATTTTTTGTATGATCATACTGTTTGTTCGGGTTTCATGCGGTTAATCATAAACGCGACGCACACAAGGGTCGTCACAACCACCAACGCGACAAATGCAAAGGCGCTTCCGAAGACAAAGATTTCATACAGTGCACCGGCATAAAAATAGACATACGCGAGCTTTTGTATGCGTTTCCACCATACACCGAGAACGCGTTTTGAGAATTTATTGGACGTAAGCAAAAGGGGAACAGCACTAATATCACCGAGGTGAGCTAGAAGCAGATAGTTCGACAGAGACCAGTATTCGGGCGTGGTTATGGTGGAAAAATAAGCCCCTCCTGTTGTGATAATTTTTGAGAAGACAAAGGAGATGATAATACTTGCAGAGAGAACGCCGGCTCCTTTACGTAGTATAACGAGAGCTCGAAGCCAAGACGCCTTAGAAAATATGTCTGCTAGAGGCCGAATCGCCATGACGAAGAAAACAGCCGCCAAAGAAAGCGTGTACAACTTGCCTGTCAGCGTTTCGGGCACCTTCTCCGGGGAAAAGCTCAGGAACAAAGGCAGTAGGAGCATGGTGCTCAAAGATACGGCCAGTAAGATATTTTGCGTGACCTGTATTGTTCGCAGGTAGTGTTTTGTGAATGTGTTAGATGCCATTGCTGTGTATACAGTCTCCCGTTTTTGTAATGAATACGAAGGGAAGTCCTTTGCGCGTGAGCAGTGCGGATGCTTTTTGTGATCCGAGTATGAGGGCAACGGTTGCGTATGCGTCGGCGCGGTATCCCTCCGGACTTATTACGGTCGCCGACACGATGTCGCTACTCGGATTCTTTTTACTGTTCGCTTCGAGTATATGGTGCACGTGTCCGTCCTTTGTCTTCCATGTTCTCTTGTATGTTCCGCTCGTTGCAATTGCGGAGTTGTGCAGAGGAATAGAAAGCATGTGCTCTTTTGTGACGGGATTGTATACACTGAACACAAACGGTTGTCCGTTTGCATCGGTTCCTCTCGTAAAAATATCGCCGCCGAGGTTTACAATACACCCTGTGATATTCGCACATTCGTGAGAGAGGATTTCAGCGACGTGTCCTTTAAGGAATCCGCCGAAATCAAGTTTTTGTGTCGGTGCAAGTGTGATGCGTCTTGTTGTGTCGTCAATGTGTACGAGGGAAAAATCTGCATCATATGAGCCGACGTCGGTTTCTTGAACGGCATCCGTCAAAAGCGAAAAGTCTTTTGTGTAGCCTGCATTGTGTACCTGGAGTAGCGCGTTGAAAACCCCGTCCGTTTCCGTGAACAGTGCGTGTGCGAGGTGTGTAATGCGCAGAAATTCCGGCGTTACTATGTTTTTCTTTCTTTCATTAAGCACCGACAGTTCGCTTGTGGCAATAAAACGCGAGAACTGTTTTTCATACGCGTCGCCGATCGCGCTCATACGTTCAAATATCTCTCGAGCATGTTCGTGAGAATCGGTAATGAGCGCGACAACAAGGTCGCTTCCCATGAGTTTTTTGTCAAAGTTATACTCTGTGTCCATAGATGTGCGGTGTCATCGACACATATGCACTACCGCATACTTTGGTATACGGTAAGAGCAGTATGGAGATGCGGGGCGTATTTGTTACATAATTCCCCTTGTTATGTAACCTTTGGTTTGTGGTCTGCTATATACACACTGTATTCTCGTTTTTTTAGCAACGTAACACAAATAAGACAATGGCCCAGTATATTTGTCTAGATTGCGGGTGGACGTACGACGAAGCCGTCGGGTTGCCCGAAAAAAATATTCCCGCGGGAACAACATGGGAAGAAATACCGGACGATTTTGTGTGCCCCGAATGTTCCGTGAAAAAAAGTGACGCACATATGTGGCAGAGGATTGATTAAAGCTATATGCACAAAGACACCAGTGTCTTCATTAAAACACTACTCTCACTTCTCGTTATTATTGGGGGTGCAACCGGATTTAACAGGGCACTTGCCTCAATTCATACACGAGAAGAAGATTTTATTGCCGTATACAACACTGCGGACTATGCAGTCGGTATTCTTCGGGAGCGACGTCAGACGGCGCAGGAGTTAGCACAACTAAAAGAAACACTCCAATTAAAAGAAAAGGCACTTCAGGCACAAAGGGCCGTCAGCGCTGTCGAGGTGAATACGGGTATGAAGCGCGTCGTGCTCCAGGATGGCCCGCAGGTTCGAAAAGGAAAATTAGAGTTACTGCGTGATGCTCAGGTCACGCCGCAGACGACATCGGTTGTACAACCGGTATCTCCAATCGTTGTGCAACAAACACCGCCGGATACTCAAAGCAGGATGAAGCCTGTTGTTGTGCAAAAACAAGTGCGTACAACAAGAGCGAGTTAATAGGTAGTCCAACGGGTATTCTCCGCTACCGTTGTGTGGGGGTGTTTTTCATGTGGTGCGTGGGATTGAAAAAAGCTTCAAAATAGGGCATTGTGTACCTGCTTTGCCAGATCGTCTAATGGTAGGACACATGCCTCTGGAGCATGGAATCTAGGTTCGAATCCTAGTCTGGCAACATAAATAAAAGAGCCCAACACGAATGTGTTGGGCGACTTTGTTTCACTGCCAGATAGGATTCGAAGGCCGCAGTGAGTGATAACGAACGAGGCGGGGTCGAGAGTACTTAGGATTTTAGGAGCGAAGCAAGTAAAATACTTAGTAACTCGTGACCGAATCCTAGTCCGGCAACTCTGGACAGAAAACAGGCATACGGGCGCTTCCTAAGCCCAAATATACCTAGTTTGGCAACATTACCGTGGTGTAACCTTTGTCTTTTGTGCACCCATGTACTGTTTGAGGATACTCCCGGGCTGTTTATAGGCTTCGGGATACCGTGTGGTATTACTATTTAATTAAACTACGTATGTTTAGAAAAATGATGACGGTCGGCGTTACTCTTGTCTTTTTGGCCTCGTTTGTTCCCGGCATAGCACAGGCAACAACGACGGTAGACCAGGTGCAAGATCTTTTACAGCAGGTTAAAAAACTTCAGGACCAGCTTGCAGAACTTTCTAAAAAGCAGTCAGATGTGTTCGGTGAATTAAAGGATACCGTTGCGATTGTGCGTGAGCTTCGCCTTGGTATGACCAGCGATGAGGTAAAAGCACTTCAGGAAATTCTTGCGGCTGATCCGGATGTGTACCCTGAGGGTCTCATCACCGGTTTCTACGGGCCCCTTACGGAAAAAGCAGTAAAGAAGTTTCAATTGAAGCACGGTCTTGAGCAAGTCGGAGAAGTCGGACCAAAAACGCGCGCAAGGCTCAACGCGCTTCTCGATGACGATACTTTTGTTTGTAAGGCGTGGGGAAAACTCATTGCTCCCGGACAAATGAAAAAACTTGGTCAACGTGATGTTGATGTTTCTCGTTGCGGAAAGGTTCCGGGCGGGATTTGGGACAAGATGACCGATGGGTGGTGGAGAAATGGAACGTCGACAGATGCTGATACAACGGCGCCTGACATTGAAGGTATTGATACCGACGACATATCAACATCAACGGCGACAATTATCTGGGAAACAGATGAGAAGACAAAAGGAGTTGTGTGGTATGACACCGACAACACTATTGATACGGACGACGCGGAAAAAGCATCTGTCTCTACATTCAAAACAATGCACGAAATTGTTTTGGAGGATCTCAATGACGGTACGGACTACTACTTTATTGTAGTTGCAACGGATAAGGCAGGGAACACCGCCACTTCAAGTGTTGAACACTTTGAGACGGAAGAAGAATAAATCTTACGTTTAGTTTGCGAGCACACACTCCGTCATGAGATGCATGGCGGAGTGTGTTTATATGTGTTAGTGCGGCTGTCGTGATGCCGATATCCCGGCAACGAAGCCGGTTGTCCAGCAGAGTTGTAGACTGTATCCGCCGGACGGTCTGTCAATGTTGAGCATGTCTCCGATAATGTAGAGGTTCGGAAAGAGGCGGGAGCGCATCGTTTTGAAATCTATTTCATCAAGGACAACTCCGCCGCTTGTAATAATCGCCTTATCCTTGCCCAGTAGTTTTTTCACATGCATCGGGATGTGTTTAAGGGTGTGTACTAACCGAATACGCTCCTCGCGTGTGATGCTGTTGCAATACGTTTCACCATGTATGCCGGCAAGGTCTGTTACAATCGGCGCCATCGCTTTCGGAACCATGTGGATGATGGCGTTTTGAAACTTTTTCTTATCGTGTTCCTTAAAGAGTATTTGGAGCGCCGTGTTGAGCGTTCCATAATCATGCGAGGGAAGTATATCGAGCTCGAGGATAACATCACCGTCACCGTACTTCAGTAATTCGCCGATGTCCTTGCTCATATTAAGTACTGTCGGCCCGCTGATACCGATGTGCGTGAAGAGGATCTTACCTTTTGCCGAGAAATGTTTTTTTTCATTTTGAAACGCCGTTATTTTTATGTCGGGCAACGAGACGCCGGCAAGCTTCGGTACCCACGTGTCTTTAAGGGCCACCGGCACAAGTGATGGGGCGGGGAGTACGACGGTATGTCCGATTTTTTGCAGCCACGTGTACGCATCTCCCGTAGAACCGGTTTCCGGGCGTGACGTTCCTCCTGTCGCAATGATGACGGATTTTCCGCGGATTATTTTTTTATTGTGCAACATAACGCCGACGATGCGTCCGTCTTCATGCACGATATCTGTAACGGGCGAATTGGAGCGTACTTCCACGTTATGCTTTTGCATATTTTTAACGAGCACGTCCCACACGGATTGCGCTGAATTTGAAACGGGGAAGGTGCGCAGACCCTCTTCTACTTTTGTTTTCATACCGTGCGCATGAAAAAAATCAAGTGTTTCCTTAACGCCGCATTGTGCAAAGGCGGAAAAAAGAAATTTTCCACCTCCTTTAAATTTCTCCAACAACTTTCGTGTGTCGAATTCCGAGTTGGTGACGTTGCAGCGTCCTCCGCCGGTTATGAGGAGTTTTTCCCCAAGCTTTCCGTTTTTTTCAATACAAAGGACTTTGGCTCCGTTTTGCGCGGCCGTACCCGCAGCCATCATGCCGGACGGACCTCCGCCGACGACGATGACGTCCCATGATGTCGTGGTATCCATACAGTGTCATCCTAACAGGAAACGCATACGTACTCCACGATCGGTGAATGTACTTTTTTCAAAAAAGTGATACAGTTTTTTGTGATGACCGCACCAACTGCGCGCCTCAGTCATGACACACACAGAGCAAAAGGAAAAAACAGCACAAAAGATAGGTCACCTGCTTAAAACAGCCCTTCGTTCGTGGAAATTTACATGGAAATTTGCTCCGTGGTTTTCCGTTATGTTTCTTGCCTTGAGTGTCGTGGTGAACCTGCTGCCTCTGGTGCAGGCGAAGATTACCGGGTCAATTGTTGATTCGCTTGTTGCGTCGCTGTCTGAAGGCCTGGCGGTTCCGCTGTTTCTTGTTGTGTTGTACGGCGTTGCGTGGGCACTCTCTCGTCTGAGTTCTGCGTTCATGACGTACGTCAACAAACGCTGGTTTATTGAAGCCCAGCAGGGAGTAGATATTGCGATTATGCGGAAACGCGCAGAGATTGATATCGCGCACTACGAAAATTCAGATTTTCAGAATCTTCTGACACGGGCGTTTGATCGGGGTAATTATCCGATGTTGGATGTCGCCGAACAGCAGTTTAATAACGTGTCGCTTATCGTCGGTATCGCCGTGTCGGCTGGACTCGCGATTCAGTACCCGGTTATATTTCTCATTGTGCTCGGCAGTCTGATTCCGACACTGTTGGTTGAGATACGGTACGGCAATGAACAGTGGTTTGTATGGTCTGAAAACAGCCCGCGCCAGCGCATGTACGGGAGCATCCGTTCCCACATCAACAGTCGGCAGAGCGTCATTCAGACGAAAATGTTGCAGGCGGCGGATCATCTCATCAACCGCGCAAAAGATATTATTGAGTCGTTTAAGCGCGACCAACTCGGCGTGGATCGTTCGCGTCTCTTTTTTAATCTACTGGCATCGGTCATCGGGGCTTCCGGTATCGGTGTGGCTTTTTATCTTATTGTGAACAGTGTTGTTTCCGGGAAGGCGGGCGTCGGTGACATAGTTTTTCTTACGAGTGTTCTCGGGCAATTTGCGGGAATGAGCACGAGTCTGTTTTCAAACGTCGCACGGCAGTACGGTCAGACGCTGTATGCGCGGGACATTTTCACTGTCTTTGATACAAAAAATAAAATCGTTCAACCGAAACACCCCGTCCGACTTCACCTGAAGAGCGCTCCTCGCATTGAATTCCGTGATCTTTCGTTTAAATACGAAGGAAGTGATAAGTGGGTTCTCAGACACGTATCGTTTGTCATTGAGCCCGGAGAAAAAATTGCACTGGT
>CAZVYH010000010.1:13846-18492 GCA_964631485.1 uncultured Candidatus Saccharibacteria bacterium | reverse complement strand
GAGTTGCGTGCAAGCATTGCCGTTCCGCCAAGCACCGCAGATCCGCCCAGCTTCTGTCCCCAACCGACGAATGCAGAACCGGCTTTTCCTGCGGTTTGTTTCGCGGCAACAAGCGCCATAACAAGCAAAAACATAGCGATGCAATATTGCAGGATGATCTTAACCAGGTCATTCATCGCAGAACCAAACCCTTCCGCTGTGCTCGCTGCAGGTTTTGCTGTTGCGACAAGCTCCCCGAACTTCGGATCTCTAATAACAAGTATGACCAGAAGAATAAGAATCATGAAAATAGGAGCAAACATTGCCTGAGAGGAAAGCTGTTTCCACCACGCGGTTGCGTGCGGTTTAAGTTGGGGCAGGAGATCCCCGAGAAATGCAATCGGGGACGTGAGCATTAAAAATATAAGAACCACAAAGCGCACAAGAAGCATAAGGGCGATCGTAAAGAATACAAACGCCGCAATCAGTATGAATATGATTGCCATAAAGGCCCGAAAGATCATGTAGTTACCGGATCCCGAAGTCTGACCGACGACGCTTAGTTTAAGGCCGTCCATAAACGCCCCGGCAAGTCCCGTGTTGATGGTAATACCGCCGGATACGGTTTCCGGTGCCTGCAAGCTTGCTGTTGCTTTATAGAACTCGACGGTGACTATGTTTGAGACGTCAATAATTGCTTTTGTAAAAAACAAACTGAAGTTAATAAGAAGTGCGGCGAGAAGAACTTTCGGGATAAGTTTGGTGGTGAAAGAAGACTGAATCCATGAGCCGAGGATGGTACTGATGCCGATGAATAATAAAATAAATATAAAAAGTAAGTTTGCGACATCTCTCAAAACAGTCCATGCGATATTAATTCCCGTAAGACCTTCAATAAAACCGCGCATGTTTATGATGGTGTACTCCACAACCATGTTCAAAAACAGCCCCGCGGCACTGAGTACAAGACCGAACAGGTTGAGAACGGCAACAAGCAAATCCTCCATACATCCCTCTGCTGAGGCACACCACGCATTAGCGGTGTGCGGAATGAAGAGTACAACAGAAACAACCAACAGAGTCGGCACTAAATACGTAGCGTTTTTTTTGAACCACGTGAACATAACTGTTATGGTGTGGGGTCTTGCGGGTCTTGTCCCCCGCCCCCGCCGCCCCCACCACCGGTTGTCTCAGAGCCCGGCTCAAAGTGGATGTGTAGGTTGCTCCACACCCAGCCGTCGGTGAGACCCTCGTCGCCGTTTGGGTTTGCGTCGCCACCAAGCGTCAGGTGGAATCCGCTTTTTTGAGGTTCGGTTCTCGGATTGTTACTCTGTAACATTTCAACCGTTGTGTCTTGTTGAATCCATGCGTCGTGACCACCCGGCCCGTCTATTTCAACAGACATTTTATTTGTACCCGCCGGGTCATAATTAATTGTGACATGGTAGGTTTCGCCCTCCGTAAAACCGCCAAAACCAGTCCCATTACTGTAGCCGAGAGCACAGCTCGGTCCGTTGTTCAGGTTAACGCTTGTAGAGAGACGTAACCTCCCTCCGTTGTTCGAGCTGTACACGACTTCTATAACATTGTTCGCCTGCCATTTTTCGGCTCGGTGAAGCCAGAAAAGATTGTATTGACTTCCTCCGGGCCCGAACGTTCCTACGGTTACGTCAAACTCAGCTGTTACTCGCGAGTAATTTTTGTTCGGCCCCATGTTGTCCATGTCAATTTTATATGTCGCATCGCCTGCTGTGGAGGTGAAGGAGGAGAGACCCTCATTTATTTGAGGTCCCGGGGTTCCTGCTGTCAAAGGGAAAGACTCCCATGGTTCGGGATAACAGCCGTTGGCACCGACGGGTCCAGGTCCGATATCAATATCATCCCAGTCCTCATCTGAAATTTCAAAATCAGGAACCTCATGTTCAAAGTCGGCCGGGTCATACCCTGAAAGCCCTTTTTCTCCCGTAAGCATGTCGGTCACCATGTGTGACATCCATAACACGATCAACTCCGAGAGCTCGTCAGCGTTGGCAAGTTCGTCCATAGTAACGCCGTACGTTTGTTCAAATGCGTCCTTTACGGTCGCCCCAGGTGTTTCTGTTTTGGGCGGGTCACACTCGGTAAACGAGGAGTTTGTCCCGTCCTGGTTCATTACCGGCACCTCGTAGCAGTTCTGGGCCTCCTTCCCGTAATACCCCTCTCCCTGTTCCAACTTCACTTTCGCCTCTTCCTTTGCAGCCTCAACCTTGCGATCCAACTCTGCTTTTGTTTCTACATAAGCTCCGAAGGGGTTGTTGTATGAATCCATAAACATCGCAGTCCACGCATTCCATCCTCCGGCATAAAAATCACCTCCTACGAACGCATCGATGTCAGTTACGGTTTCTGCCAAAGTACAACTCGTTGTGTCTGGGGAGGCGGCACCAGAACCACGACCGGACTGTTTTTGATAGTGCTCTGTCAGTGCCTGTTGAATCTCGCCCCGATACGGTGAACACAGGAAATCCCCGGTAGTTGTCTGAGAGATATATTCTCCGGCTGCTCTGTCGGTAACGGAGAGGAGATATTGTTGTACGTTTTGCGCGAACGCCGGGTTGCCGTTCATTCCTGTTTGCACATAACCGACCGTTTTCTCCGTTATCTCTTCAACGATTTTATTTTTTATTGCCCAAAAAACGCAGTCCATAATCTGCTCCTTAATCACCTCCGGAACAGGAGTGGTCGGGACATTGGTCAGTGCTGATGCCAGATAACTGAAAAGCGCTGCAACAGCCGCCGCGGCAACGCATGAAATAGAACCATCCTGAAAACCTTCCTCGAGTTTCTCTTTGATGTCATCTTCCAAACTGCCGAAAACACCTGCCTGTGCCTGTGTCGGCGCGATGATAGCAAACAGGAGGACAAACAGGAGCGAGAGCGAGATAATTTTTGCTGAGAGTGTGTTTCGGCTCATACGAGGTGGGGGTTTTTATGATTTGACCGTGAGCACATACCCCGGCTCAGTTTCATTAAAGATAACATGCATTGTTTCAAAAATACCGCGTATCTGTGCAAAAACTTCGGCGACGGTGTTCGTGTTTTTTTCGTATGCCTCAAACGCAAGCATGGCCTCAAAGGCATCACCTGAAATAAGCGCCATGTGTTGTAAATCAGCACGTGTTTTTGAAAGAGCGTTCAGCAGATTGATGTGCGCGGAAAGCATTTCTGCGGGCACGGGCGTCGCAAGAAGATGTGTAATGGTGTATTCGTAGCGAGAATCAATAACCTCCATCTGTGCCTGAAATTTCTCCACATCTTCATCCTGCGCGAACTGAACGAATACCATAAGCTCGTGTGGAACGTCCGGCTCGATGACGTTGCTAAGTATCGTTCCGACGGCGTTTCCGTATTTTTTTACCGCTGGTGCCCCTGATTCTTTTGCCGAAAGAACGTCCTGTGTTGTGTACGTCGTGTAGACCGTCGGCCGTACTGCGTTTTGTGTGAGACCTTTTGTGAAGGCGGCGACTGATTCTGAAGTGATGGGCGTCCCTGATTCTTCGTATAAAAAGAGTTGCGCGACGAGCCCGCGCGAAGCCGCTTCAGATGCGGTTATTTCCCCGGAAGAAAGAAGCCTTGCCTGTTCGGAAAGAATCTTCCGGGCTTCCTCAAGTGTTGTCTTTCGTATCTCCTCCTGTTTTTGTTGGTAGCCAACCACCGCACTCTTGTCGGAAACTCCGTCACCGTCAGTGTCTGGCAGTTTCGGGTCTGTTTTCCAGAGCGCCTCCTCCCAGTCTTTCAGACCGTCGCCGTCCGAGTCGATCTCAGTCACCGCATTTCTGACGACCGGTTCGGTGATACGCGCCTCTCCGGGTGTTTTTTGAATTATTCCGGCGGGTAGTTTGAGGAGTATCGTGGAAACGGTGATGGCAAGAATGATAATTCCGAGGGAAATTATTTTTGGGCTGGGTTTCACGAGGTGCGCTTGAATCATAGAAAAGATATACCCCACACGTGTGGTATAAACACCCCCTATTCTACGCTATACTGTCTGTATGTCTATGCAAAAACACATCCGACTGGGTATATATACCCTCGCCGTACTTTTATTTTCTCTATGTGTTTCAAGTGTTTTTGCCGAAACGTTCCAGCGCGACCTTCGTATCGGTGATGTCGGTGCGGACGTGCTCGAATTACAGACTCTCTTGAACGCTGATGAAGCAACGCGGATTGCGGAAGCCGGCCCCGGTTCCCCGGGGAACGAGACGACGTATTTTGGGGCACGCACCGCCGCTGCGGTTGCGCGGTTTCAACAGATGTACGCGGAAAAAGTTCTTGCGCCGGCAGGGTTATATTTCGGGACAGGGTTTTTCGGTCCTTTAACGAGGGTTGTTGCGAACGAACTAACCGACGAAGGACCTGTAAAGGAGGTCGTGCAAAAGACAGAGGATTTGTCCGAGCTCCAAAAAAACACTGTGGTTAAGCCAAAAATAACGTCAATTTCGCCGAAAAACGGCGGCGTAGGAACAAAAGTGACTATTTACGGCGAGGGTTTTCTCCCTGAAGGAAACACGGTTGCGACACTCCTTGAGTTTCATAAGGACGTTCCGTCTAAGGACGGCAAGACCTTGGAGATAACCATAAAAGGACCGTTTCCTCAGGAGTTTTTGGATGCGAATAAGGAGTTTTAT
>CAZVYH010000010.1:5467-13746 GCA_964631485.1 uncultured Candidatus Saccharibacteria bacterium | reverse complement strand
TTGATTTTGGTACGTGGATGTCTATGTTTGTTCCTCGTATCTATGCGCAGTACGCCATATGGGAAGGATCGAACGCCAATGTGTTGGGTAACTTCATTCGGTATCAAGGAGCATCCTGTCTTGTTATTAGTGGTACGTGGTGCACGGTTCAATCGGGTGTCGGGGATGGATATCTTTGGAACATGGGGACGTCATTCATTGGAACTAACTAGCCCGATCCAGTCCTTCACGGACAATTCTTCCGCACGGGCACTCGTTGAGTGCCCGTGTTCGTTCAGAAATTGCACAAGCACGTCTTTTGGTACGAGGTGCGCGAGATTCGGGACAAGTTGTTTTCGTTTGTGCGCGAATCCGGCTTTGACAAGTGTGAAAAATTTCTTTTCATCATCGGCGGAAAGGTTCGAGGTGATGTCGGTGATAAGCAGAATTGCGGAATCAACTTTCGGCGCGGGTGAGAAATATTTTTTCGGGACGTTCATTACCAGTTTCGGTGTGCCGAACACCTTCACCGACATGGAAAGAATGCTTTCTTTTCCGTCACGCGCCACGATACGCTGGGCAACTTCTTTTTGTACGAGCAGTATCACTCGCTCCGGTTTGTGTGTTCCGGATAAAAACAATTCCAGAATTTCTCCGGTGATGTAGTACGGAATGTTTGCAACAAGTTTGTAGGTTGGCGGAAGTATCCCGGAGATTTTTGAATTAAAATTTCTTATATCGTCTTGCACAAGGTGTAGCTGTCCGGACACAAGTTCGTTTTCGAAAGTGTGTTGCAAGAACGTGACAAGCTCGGCGTCTTTTTCAACGGCGAATACGGTGCACCCGGTATCGAGAAGCGCGCGGGTGAGCACACCCTTCCCGGGACCGATTTCAAGCACGGTATCTTTTGATGTGAGTTCTGCGGACGCAATCATCTTTGAAATCGCCAGCTTTGATTTCAGAAAATTCTGTCCGAGTTCTTTTTTTGCACGATGCATATTAAAAGTCTATATCCAAAAGCCCTTTCCCGTAACTCGGACCCGGTCGCCACTCGTTTGTCGGCGTAACATCTTCAACAAGCTCGGCGTCCATTTCGGTGACGAACCGCGAGGGTGTGTTAATCGTCGGTGTTCCGAAAATAGTACGGATGAATGCGTAGGAAAGATGTGCTTGGTGTCGTGCGCGTGTGAGCGCAACATAAAAGAGGCGGCGTTCTTCCTCGCGCTCTTCAGGTGTTTCGCGTGTTTCGCTGCGCTCGTCCGGGAAAAGCCCTTCTTCAAGTCCGGAAATGAATACGTGAGCAAACTCAAGACCCTTTGCAGCATGAATGGTCATAAGTTTCACCGATGACTCGTCGTTGCGCAACGCGTCTTGGTCGCTTGCAAGCGACGCGTTTTCAAGGAATGTCGCGATCCCCTCTTCCGGTCCGAGCGTGTCGTATCGTGTGGCGAGTGTGGCGAGCTCTTTCATGTTGGCCAAACGTTCAATATCATCATCGCCTCCGTGTATGAGGTCCAACTCAAGCCCGCTTTCTTTTATGACGAACTTCACGACATCCGAGGGTTTTTGTGTGCGGGCGCTTTCCGCAATCCGTTCAAGAAGCGCGCGGAATCGGACAATTTTTTCTGTCATTTTTGCCGGCAAGTCGTTCTCCTGGTTGGAAAGTATTTTGAGCAGCGTTGTTTTTCCTATTCCGCGCGCGGGAACATTGATGATGCGTGAAATAGCGGTTGTGCTGTCCGGATTGAGCGCCGCGACAATGTAGGAGAGAATATCTTTCACTTCTTTTCGTTCAAAGAAGCGCACACCGAGCATCTGGTACGGCACATGCGTATTAAGAAACGCTTCTTCAAGTACGCGCGACTGAAAGTTGGCGCGGAAGAGTACGGCAATTTCGCTTGCGGGAACGCCGTTTGCAATTAATTCCTGTGCGCGTGCGGCAATCCACATCGCTTCATCGTTTTCATTTGCGGCCGTGTACAATTCTATTTTCTTCCCCTCGGCGCTGTTGGTGAACAGATTTTTCTCTTTTCGAAATTCATTCTGTGCGATTGCTCGGTTTGCCGCGGAAAGAATGGTTTGCGTGGAGCGGTAGTTTTCTTCAAGCATGACGATGGTGACGTTTGTAAAATCTTTTTCAAAACGGGCGAGGTTGCGCATATCGGCGCTTCTCCATGTATAGATACACTGGTCGTGATCGCCGACGACGCAAATATTGCCGTGTCCGCCGGCAAGCAGTTTCGTGAACTCGTACTGCACGGTATTGGTGTCCTGGTACTCGTCAACGTGCACATGCGACCAACGTCGCTGGTACTCCTCAAGCACATCCGGATTTTTTTTCAACAGTTCCAACGTGGAGAGAAGTAGGTCGTCAAAATCAAACGCCTTTTCTTTTGCAAGCGCGTCGTTGTATCTCTCCCATACGGGCACGACGAGCCGCTCAAAGTAGTTGAGACCCCCCTTCTCCTTGAACAACGGAAGGGTCGTCGCTTCTCCTTTGTTTTTTGAAATGACGGAGAGGAACGCGTTCGGAGAGTGCTGCTTCGGGTCAAGTCCGAGGTCTTTCACAATGCGTTTGATCGCCGAGAGAGAATCGTCACGGTCAAAAATACTGAAGTACTTGGTGACGCCGAGCCGGTGCGCGTTTTCACGGAGGATTTTGACGCCGAGCGAGTGAAAGGTGCCGACGAACGGGGTGTGGGCGTGTGGTTGGCGCGCATCACCGGACGGAGCGGTCCCAAGGAGGTGGTGCACGCGCTCCCGCATCTCGGTTGCCGCCTTATTAGTGAAAGTAATCGCCAGGATTTTTTCAGGGAGTATTCCGCTGTTGATGAGGTGGAGTATGCGGGTAGTGATAACGCGGGTTTTTCCCGTTCCGGCGCCGGCAATAATCATAAGGGCGCCGTCGGTGTGCATGACGGCCCGTTTTTGGGCCGGATTCAGGCTTTCAAGGTAGTGCATGGACGCATCATATCATGATGCGTAAGTACAAAGCCCAAAATTCAAAGCTCAAAAAACCCCAAAACAGAAAGCCCGCAGAAAGCACGGGCTTTCTGCGGGCAGGCTTCTTCCGAGGTTGTCTTCAGGGGCGCCGTAGCTTGTAGTACCAGAGCCATGCGCCGGTCCAGAAGAAAATCCAGACCAAGGACGTTTCCGCCAGGATGATGAGGGCGATGAGCGCCCCGTTCATTTGGAGCAGGAAAGATGACTGCAGAGCTGCGAGGCCTACCATCAGGACTACGGTGACGATGAGGCCCGGTAGCGTGGTCGCGGCCGTAAACGCGACGGTCACCACCCAGGCCAGAAACACAATCAGGCGGACTTTGTCGGCCATTCAGTACCTCCATCTGATGCTTGGGGTGAAGATACCCAAAGCGGTTTATCTTTTTGTGATTCTATATATATATTTTGAAATAGTCAACCTCAAAAACGTTACGTTCATGTACTTTTCACAATAGAAACGACAGTGGTGTCAATAGTTTTGCGGTGTTCGAAAAGTTAAAAAACGGCTTTATAGAGCCATTTTTGACATTTTCTATATACACAGAGTAGTCCACAATTTTATTGCCCCTTTATCCTTAGAAGCGTAAAATTGAGCCTGTTGCAGAAGAGAAGGATGTTCTCCCGCCTTGGCGGGAAGGCCAGACAAAGCGGAATTACAATCTAACCAAAACATATAATATCCCCCCTAAGTGATTTTGGCTCGTCTATTTCTCTTGCCGCGAGTCGAATGAAACACCGTGTGTGGACACAGCGCTTCTGGCGCGGTTTTGCCTTTCGTGTCTTTGCCACGGCGCTTCCTTTCATGTCCTACGGGGGTCTTATAGGTATGTATGGCGCCTTGCCGTCGGTGGGTGCCCAGGAGGAGTTTCCGGGGGTTAACCTCACCTCGCTCAACATGCCCATTTTGGAGAGTACAGGCAATCCTAACCCGAAACTGGCAGTGTCCTCCCCGTCCCACATTGTGTACGGTGTTGCCCTTGCTTCAAGCGAAAATCCGATAGCCGGCGAGCGCCGTCAGGCCACATCAGACCAAATTTCCACATATATTGTCCGTGAGGGCGATTCCCTTTCTTTAATTGCGGACATGTTTAATGTTTCCATAAACACCATTCGCTGGGCGAACGGTCTCTCGGGAAAATCCTTGATTCGCCCGGGCCAAACACTCGTCATTCTTCCGATTACAGGTATTCGTCATGAGGTCAAGAAAGGCGATACGGCAAAAAGCATTGCCAAGAAATATAAGGGCGATTTGGAAGAAATTCTGCAGTACAACGGTATTGAAGAGGACGCGGTTCTTGCCGTCGGTTCCGAAATTATCATTCCTGACGGAGAGATCATGGCGGCACCGAGCAGTTCTTCAGGTGTTGCGTCTCGTGCATACTCCGGCCCGACGTATGCTGGGTATTATATGAAACCGGTTGCAGGCGTCCGCACACAGGGATTGCACGGCCACAACGGTATTGATATCGGCGCACCTACAGGGACACCGATTTATGCCGCCGCCGCAGGTGAAGTTATTATTTCATTGAACGGAGGGTGGAACGGAGGATACGGAAACTACGTCGTTATTAAACACGACAACGGAACGCAGACATTGTACGCACACAACAGCAGTAACGCGGTTTCAGCAGGACAGAGTGTCGCGCAAGGAGACGTCATCGGATATGTCGGTTCAACGGGGCGTTCAACAGGTTCGCACGTGCACTTTGAAGTTCGTGGAGCAACAAATCCTTTCTAGGATGGAGCCGGTAGTGTGTGGGGACACGCGCTACGGGTTTTGATCTAGAAATACCCAAAGCATAAAACTCGCCAGCAATGGCGAGTTTTATGTTGTCCCGCTAAACATCCGCGGACGGTACTGGAGTGCTTCAAGGATGTGGTGGTGCTCTATGTGCTCAGTGTTTTCTAAATCAGCGATGGTGCGTGCGATTTTTATGACACGATGGTACGCGCGCGCAGAAAGTTCTAACTTTTTTGCAGACACGTTAAGAATATTCCGCACTTCTTTTGAAAGCGGTGCGAACGTATCTAAATCACGCACGTTCATGTCGCTGTTCTTCCTTTTCGTCGTGTTTTTGAAACGCTCTTCTTGCCGTGCACGTGCACAGAGAACACGCGTGCGGATAGTGTTGCTTGTTTCACCGTCGCTTCCGTGTGATAGGTCTTCATGCGCCACCGGAGCCACTTCGGTCCACAAGTCAATTCTGTCCATTACCGGTCCGGAAATTTTTCGTTGGTAGTGAAGAAGAATGTGCGGCGAACAGGTGCACGCGCGTCCGCTTCCCCACTTTCCGCACGGACACGGGTTGAGCGCTGCGATGAGCAGTGTGTCCGCGGGAAACTGCGCGCTTCCGCGGACGCGCGCGACAGACACCACGCGGTCCTCAAGCGGCTGACGTAAACTTTCAATAACACGTCTATCAAATTCCGGAAACTCATCCAGGAACAGCACGCCGCGGTGTGCAAGTGTGATTTCTCCCGGCTTTGGGAACGTACCGCCGCCGACAAGGGACACATACGAGCTCGTGTGATGCGGAGAGCGGAATGGCGGATGAGTTACAACGTGTTCTTTGAGTATGCCGGCAACAGAGTGTATTCCGGTCACCTCCAGCATGTCATCAAACGACAGCGGCGGGAGAATGCCGACGAGTGCACGAGCGAGGAGCGTCTTTCCTGTGCCGGGCGGTCCCCACAGCGCGAGATTGTGTCCTCCTGCGGCGGCGATTTCCAGCGCGCGCTTTGCCGTTGTTTGTCCGCGTACGTCGGAGAAATCAACGCTGTGCGGAGGCAGTGTCGGCTCATATACTGTCTCAGGCGAGGCGACAATTTTCCGTTGCACAACAGCTTCTTCTCCGTCTCGCTTCTTCTCATTCAGGTGTTCGATGAGTTCTTTGAGTGTGCGCACACCAAAAACAGAAATCCCACGAACGAGCGCGGCTTCTGCCACGTTGTCGCCGGGCACGTACACCTCGGTAAACCCTTCGCCACGCGCTTTGATGACAAGCGGTAACACACCGCTGACGCGACGAACGTCTCCATCGAGCGACAACTCACCGAGAAACAGCTTCTTTTCGGGATTAAACCGAATGTCATCCTGCGACAACAAGTATGCGAGAGCGACGGCAATGTCAAAGAGCGGCCCCTCTTTTTTGATGTCAGCCGGCGCAAGTGAGATAACTATTTTTTGATTCCTGCTTTTCGGAGATTCGAAGTTACTGTTTTTGATTGCCGCAGATACGCGGTCGCGCGATTCCTCAACCGCTTTGTCGGGAAGTCCGACGATTGAAAACGCGTGCAGGCCGCGTGAGACATCCACCTCAACGGAAATAATGTGCGCGGAGAGAAGCGATGTTTGTGCGCTGTATACTTTTGCAAATGACACAGGGGCACTGTATCAGTCCAACATAAAGAACTGATAAAATGCAAACCCAAATAACAAATATCAAAAAACCGCTCTCCTTGGGGTGTGCGGTTTTTTTGTTTACTTCTATCTACTGCCTACTGTTTATATATTTGTTCGTGCGGAAGGGTTTGCCTCAAGGCGATCGGTAGGAATCGGCTCGCCTGTCTTTTCATCGATGCCGTATGTTCCCTTCTCAATGCGGGCAAGCGCGTCAGATACTTCTTTAAGCTGTGCTTCAAGCGTGTCAACGATAGCCGTGTTCTCTTCCAGGTCTTCAAATGAATCCGCAAGCTCGTTTTTATCTGCAGTAGAGACATCTTTCCCCTCATCAACGGTCGGTGTCCAATCACCTGATACGTTCGGGTTTTTTACGCCCACGTTCGACAGCTCGCTTTCTAGGCGGGCTTTTTCATCCGTTAATACTTGTTTGAAGTGAGCCACTTGCTCGTCAGTTATATGTGTCATACCGCAACATCTTATCAGATGTATTTCCAAAGCACAAAGCTCAAAATTCAAAAAATTTTCTAGTATCCGGCGTCTGGTTTTTACCTCGAAAACCTTGCTGTTGAAATGTGGTCAACGAGAGTGGTAATAGTCGTCTCATCCTGCGCGATAATAAGGAGTTTTTGTGACAAGAATGAGTACAGCACGCGTGTCTGGCCGTTTGTTCCGACGTACGCACGAACATCCTTATTCTTTACCGTCAGATCTTTGAAAACCGGCGTCGGATTTGACGTGACGACTACCGGAGTTGGTTGCGGCGCCGTTGTTGTTGCCGTGCTCGGCGTTGTTGTGGACGTTGTTGTCGCAACAGGAAGCGGAATGGGTTCGGGGAGCGGCGCCGGAGCGCGAACGATGAAAGAAATGTCTTCTGGTAGTGCACTCTCCCACTCAAGGAGTCCGGCGAATGCGGATTCGTACGAGGTGACCTCAAATGCGATGAACGGAGATGTTTTTCCTTCACTTGAAATAACTCCGAAGTATGTAAATGCACCGAGTGAACGCTCAAGTCGGTCAGTGTTGCGCGCGGACAGTATCCTGAAGAAACTTTCCGGAGAAACATTTTCAACAACGCGTACCTCATTGCCCTCGGCGTCCTGCTGTTGTGTGTATGTCACGAGACGCACGAGTGAAATACCGTCTTTTTGTGCGTATGCGGACGGAAGCGCTTCCAGTGTTTGGGAAAGTTTGGTGCGCGTCATATCCGTCACATCAAGCGTTGTTTCCTCAACGCCCGGAATGAGCGCGTCTTGCGGTGTGACGACAACCGGCGCGAGCGGTGCGTTTGTTTGCATGATGTACGCCACGGTAACCACGATGACACCGAGTACGGCAAGTCCGACGCCGCCGAGAACCCACGGGAGTGTGTGTGACTTTTCTTCAGGAAGCACGTCGCGCACTATTTTTTCCGCAGATGCCTGCTGTGCGAGTGCGATACTGGAAACGGACAGGTTTTGTTTATGAATTGTTTCTGCCGCATCAGATTCGAGTGTGCGGATAGACGCGCGGCGGACCGCCTCCGTGACGTGGTCGGTTGCGGGTGTCGGTTGTGGCGGATACTGCGGTGGGGGGATATTTTCTGCGGTCACCGGTTTTTCCTGAATACGCGGCGCAGAGGAAATCCGATCCAACGGAATACCGGTAAACGGTGTTTGTCCGACACTGCGCGGTGCAGTTGTTTGTTCAAAGGGCGGCTCCGAAACAATCGGCATGGATTGCGCGGGTGCCGGTGCGGGCGCGGGTGCAAATTTTGGAACATCAGATACACCGGAGACCGAATTCACCGGGGGTTCTGTGGCGGATATGTTTTGGACAGGTGTCGGCGCGTCAGGAACCGGCGTTGATGTTCCTGTTGGAATTTCGGGAGGAAGTCCGAATGATGGATCACTCATAC
>CAZVYH010000010.1:1621-5367 GCA_964631485.1 uncultured Candidatus Saccharibacteria bacterium | reverse complement strand
GTATAAATGTAAAACGAAAAGTGTACACGTCCGTGTTGTGCAGAATACATTCCCCAGGAGTACGCCGGACAATATTTCGATATATATAAACGGAAACCATCTTGACTTTTCTTTCCGGGAGAATAATATCCATCCCAGAATAACCCCGCGTACAAACAAAAGTACGCAGGGTCGCGACGGGGAGTGAGTGTTCCCACGGCCGTTGCCCCACCTGTCCCGGCAGCGTCCATCCCTTAAGAAACCAACGAGATGCAGGAGAAAGGAATGGTGCCGTATGGGAGAGTGGAAGATCAAAAGCGCCTCCATTACCAACGCCGAGGCTGGGCTTGCCGCCGTTACGGCTGGCTTCAGCACGCTGTTCGGTCCGATGGAGAAGCACTACACCGTCGAGAACACGGAGACGCATGAGCTCCGCCGAGTCACGGCTTTCGACCGCGAAGAGGTCGGTCGGAAGATCGAGCGCGGTCAGTTCGACGATGATGATTAGGAACTGACCCCACGGGGTTTCACCGCACTCCTCAAACCCAAGACGGCAGTGAAAACTGCCGCCCAACGCCCCACAACAAAGCCCCGCGCTTTCTGCGGGGCTTTGTTTTTGTTTTTTATCGAGAACTATCGTCGTGGTCCGCTGTGGTGACTGAACCCACCGCCTCGATGTCCCCCGCCGGGACCGCGACGGAAATCTCCGCCGCCTCTAAAATCGCCTCCGGGAGCCGAACCCTCTTTCAAACCTTTCCGTACCGCCCATTCGGGGTCGGCCTCTTTGATGGAGAGTTTAATTTTTCCTTCCTCACCGAGTTCTTTAATGATGACAGGCACTGTATCTCCCACATTTGCAACGCCATCCATTGATGCAAGACGGAATGGCGCGATTTCTGAGATGTGCACCAATCCTTCCGTGTCTTTCATGCCGGACAGCGGGCTCTCTTCGCCCATGCGTACAAACATACCGAAGTCGGCGATGCGTGTGACGACGCCTTCAAACTTTTCTCCGACGTTATACTCGCGCGCAATCATATCAACAAGCTTCTTTGCTTCTTCTGCACCGCCATTTTTGCCGGTGATGAAGACCGTGCCGTCTTCTTCAATCGTAATTTCCGCTCCGGTGAGTTCACGAATCTGATTAATTGTTTTTCCTCCGCCGCCGATGACTGCGCCGATGAATTCTTTCTTGATTTTGGTGACAAGAATGCGGGGAGCAAGTGCAGATAATTCAGGTCGCGGTGCGGGGAGTGCTTCTGCGATTTTGTCCAAAATAAAGAGACGTGCTTTCTTTGCTTTTTCGAATGCTTCAGGAAACACCGAGAGCGGAACACCGGACACTTTCACATCCATCTGCATAGCGGTTACGCCGTCGCGTGTCCCCGCAACCTTGAAATCCATGTCGCCATAGTGATCTTCAGGACCCTGAATGTCGGTGAGCACCTTGTATCCTTTCGCATTTTCATCAATGACCACCCCCATGGCGATACCGGCAACAGGAGCGGCAATCGGCACACCCGCATCAAGTAGGGCGAGTGTTCCTCCGCAGACGGAGCCCATTGATGATGAGCCGTTTGACGAGAGCACTTCTGACACGATACGAATGGTGTACGGGAAGCTTTCTTTTGAAGGAATAACTGCGGCGAGTGCTTTCTCAGCGAGTGCACCGTGACCGATCATGCGGCGATTGGTTCCGCCCATGCGGCCTGTTTCGCCCGTTGAGTATGGAGGAAAGTTGTAGTGGAGCATGAAGTGTTTTGAGTCACGAATTTCCATCCCTTCAATTTCCTGCACCGCTTCAGGTCCGCCAAGCGTGAGTGCGGCGAGCACGTGTGTTTCTCCGCGGTAAAAGACTCCTGTGCCGTGCAACATCGGAGCAACACCGCCTGCCTGCGTGTAAATCTCACGTACCTGGTCGAAGTCGCGGTTGTCCGGACGTTTTCCTGCAAGTATGCCGACATCAAACACCGCCTCAACTTTTTCTTCAAAATACAAATCAGCAAGCCCCATGTTTTCGTCGGGGGTGTTCTCTTTGAGGAGTGCGTGCCAGACATCATGCAGTTCGTGCACTTTTTCTCCGCCGGACACTCCGGTGAAGACAGCACGTTCAAGTTGCGGTGCGATTTCTTTTTCAAAAAGCGCGAGCGCCGTATCGGAGAGGGTCGGAAACGTGAACACTTTCTTCTCTTTCCCCAGTTCTTTAATGATGTTGTGTTGGAACGCCTCAAGTTTGGTGATTTCTTCAACCGCTTTTGTCATTCCTTCAATGATGACCTCTTCGGAAACCTGGTGTGCGCCCGTTTCAATCATGTTTACCTTCTGGTCTTTTCCGCAGACGAGCAAATCAAGCACATTTGTTTTACGTTCTTCGTACGTCGGGTTAACAATCCACGCACCATCGGCGGTTTTGCCGAGGCGCACGGCGCCGACGGGTCCTGCCCACGGAATATCCGAAACACCGAGTGCAAGAGATGCGGCAAGAATGGCAAATACGTCCGGGTCATCTTCTCCGATGGAGAGAATGGTGGTAACAACCTGTACTTCGATGCGCAGACGTTGATCAAATAGCGGACGAACCGTTCGGTCTACCGCACGACCGGAGAGAATTGCTTCATCCGACGGCTTTCCTTCTCGGCGCATGTACTTGCCTCCGAGAATTTGTCCCGCGGCATAAAACTTTTCTTCATAATCAACGGTGAGAGGAAAATAGTCTATTCCTTCGCGCTCGGTCGTGCCCATGACGGCGGTTGCGAGCACGGCAGTGTTGCCGTAACGGACAATAACGGAGCCGTTCGCCTGCATGGCGAGGTCGTTAAATTCTGCAGAGAGGTTTTTTCCGCCAAAAACCGTCTCAAATATTTTACTTTTCATATACCAAACTGAGCTCCCCTTCGCATTGCAGATCTGAAAGGTGTTTCAAATCCGTATATGCAAAGACGAGCAATTACCCCCTTGTAATAGGAAGAATATAGCATAAAAATCGGCTTTTGAAGACCGATGTTTTGAATACAATGAAGCCCCGCAGAAGCGCAGGGCTTCATGCGGGGCGACGTGGAAGGAACGGCTACTTGTGAAACTGCCTAAGGCACGCGCACTTGCCGTGCCGGCGGAGCTTCCGAATGGCGCTCCGAACTGCGCTTCGGACGTTGCCCGCGCCGATGCCCATCTTGCGGGCGGCCTCGGCGGGGGTGTACTCTTTGCATCCGATGCCGAAGCACAGGCGCAGAGCACGGCGTTCACGTTCGGTCAGGATCTTGTGGTTCAGAATGTCTTTCACGAGCTCGGCAAGCTCGTGCCGGCAGAGGGCCTCTTCCGGTGTCTGTTCGAGAGCGAACAGGCCGGCCCGACGCGGATCTTCCATCGCCTCCTCGTTGGAGACCGTCACCTCGTAGGTGACCCGTACCTTCATCCTGCGCCCGAGGCTCTTGACGAAATCCGGCATGAGGATCTCGTCAATCTGCGTGAAACTCTTCTGCATACCTTCCTTTTTTTCCATTCGCCTCTCCCTCCTTGGCCGACGGCCTGAAGCACTGCGACGCGGAACCAATCTCATCTGATGAAAATTATGAACGAAAAATATACAAAAGTCAACAGAAGTTCAAATTCTCTTGAGAAGTTGAACTTCTCAACAAAAAGCCCCGCCGGCACAACGCCGGCGGGGCAATCTTTTTTGGTTATTTTTGTTCTTGAGGAGGTCTCTTGCGTTCGTTTCGTCCGCGGTATCCCATGAGGTACTTGCGAGGGTCATCGTCAAGGTTGGTGAA
>CAZVYH010000010.1:0-1521 GCA_964631485.1 uncultured Candidatus Saccharibacteria bacterium | reverse complement strand
CCCCCAACAAAAAGCACTATAGCAGTTCTTTTGCGTTTCTGCAACAGAACCCTTGTGTTACCAAAAGGTGTGTGGTATGTTCCTTTTCAGAACAGGTTCCAAGGATCTCCAGATCCTTGGGCGCGCCCATCTGAGCGGTGACGACGACCTAACCCCACACGAACGCCAACTCCCTTGATCAAGGACTTCGGACGTCTCGTAACGAGGGGAAACCGTACGCCCCGCCCCAACCAACCGGACACGTTCCCATCTATCTGGAGATCCAAGATTCCCTCCCGGGGTCAGCCGCGTGTGCTGACCCCGCCTTTTTTATCGCCTTGCCACAGGCGTTTTCTTTTTGCCTGATATGTCGCACAATATCAGATAATGACTAAAGATGTTGAAACATTAAAGCGAGAGTTTCTTGAATATCTTGAGATAGAGCGCGGCCGTTCTATCAAGACAATCGAGAACTACGATAGGTACCTTTCTCGATTCATCGCTTTTTCAAAAGTATCTAAAACGAGTGATATTACGGAAACATCGGTTCGTGAATTTCGTCTGTGGCTCAACCGACAAACAGCACGAGTGCAGAAAAAGGATGCAGGCAACACGCTGAAAAAAAATACACAAAACTATTACCTCATTGCACTTCGTGCGTTTCTGAAATTTTTACGCAAACGAAACGTCGAAACACTCCAACCGGAAGCAATTGAACTTGCGAAAGTCGGAGATCGCGATCTTGATTTAATTACACCCGTTGAACTTTCACGCATCATGAAGGCTCCGGAGGGAAACTCAGTGCAATCACTTCGCGATAAGGCACTTCTGGAACTTTTATTTTCGACCGGCATGCGCGTGTCAGAACTCGTATCGCTTCCGCGCGACATAGATTTATCACGAGGTGAGTTTTCTATACGCGGAAAAGGTGAAAAGGTGCGCGTGGTGTTTGTTTCCCCTTCTGCGCGGGATGCGGTCAACGAGTATTTAAAAAAGCGAACGGATATGGACGACGCGATGTTTGTGCAGTTCGGTAAGGCGTCAAAAAACGCCAAAGATTTGCGCCTCACCGCGCGCTCCGTTGAGCGCCTCGTAAAAGCGTATGCGATTAAGTCCGGTATCAGTAAAAAAGTAACACCACACGTCATCCGACACTCATTCGCAACCGATTTACTTGAGAACGGAGCCGACCTTCGCAGCGTGCAGGCGTTGTTGGGCCACGCCAACATCACCACAACGCAGGTGTACACACACGTGACCGACAAACATTTGAAGGAGGTGCACAGTAAGTTTCACGGTCAACAAAAAAACTAATCTTTTCGGCGTGTGCAGTTGCTTGTGGGTGGGGTATACTTTACAGAGGAGAATCGTTATCAATTTGTATTTATTTTTTATGGAACGCATATCTTTTTCACGGATTGCCAGATGGACGGATGTATTTTTCGCGGTCGTCGCCGTTTTTTTGATGTATCAAATCGTACAGGCGGCACAACGGCCAAGCTGTACGTTGTTTAACGATGGTCCGGTGACCGTTTCCAACGG
>CAZVYH010000009.1:18558-20162 GCA_964631485.1 uncultured Candidatus Saccharibacteria bacterium | reverse complement strand
CTTGTACCGGAAGAATCAAGTGTCGGGTCTGTAGGAAACAATTCCTCGGGAACGGATTCGCGCGCACCACGATACTCATCATCGTCGTCATCATCGTCATCGTCAGAGTCGCTGTCTTCAAAAAAACGATGTTCAAATGATTCTCTAAAAGAGTCGTTGTCTTCATGCGGTAATTCATCAAGTCTTCCTGAAAGGCGCTTCATGGCGCGGCGCACAGAATCATGACCATCTTTGTTTCCTTTTCTTTCGAGTTCTGAGGAAATTTCCTGAACAAGAGAGAGAGCCTCTTCAATTTCGATTTGCTTTCGGTCGCGCACTTTCTCTGTGTCGTTGATCTGCCCTGTCGCATTGTCGGAAGATTCTATTTGTACATCCTGCACAAGAGATGCGGCCGCGTCCTCGGTGCTTGTCGCACTGTCTTCAGTCACTTGTAGCGTCACCTCAGACGCCATCATACGCGTTGCTTCCGGAGCACTTTTAGCTTGAGGCTGCTCCACGCGTGCAAAACTCTCGGTTGTTGACACACGAGCGAGACGGCGTGACGATTCGTCTGAAATAATTGACTCAAGTTCATCAATGCGCTCGTTTGCCACGGACACGCGAATGGTGTCTTTTTTACTTTCAGGAGAAAGTGCCAGCACCACGTTCTCAGTTGCACGATCAAGTACAAACAGTGCATCGCCGGGCTTTGATGTGTCGGCTATGGCAACGGTACTTCCTCCTGCAAGCACGAGAATGAGCACACTCGCGACGCTCACCATAACGCGACGGTGCACTAAAAGCATCCACGAGTACGGAGAGACCACCGGACGTGCGGTATGTGCGCGCACAACAGACACCCAGAGTGTTTGTTTCTCTTCGTCTGAAAGCTTTTGTACGGAGACCTTTTTGAGTCGGTCTTCGATTATTGAAAATTCGTTATTCATACTTTTGCATCAAAACACGGAGCTCTTTAAGTGCCCTATGGTGACGAACTTTAGCGTTTGTTTCCGTTGTTCCTAACATATCGGCAATTTCGACGAACGGCAGCCCTGAAAAGTATCTCAGCACAATCACTTCCCGATGCTTCTCCGGCAACTGTTCAATGAGATGTCGCACACCGTCCGGATCAACAAGGTCCGCTTCAGTACGCGGGTGCTCGTTCTGCTCAAGATCGTCAAGCGACTCATGAGTATGCGTCTTGTAGTGACGAATAAGGCGGCGCTTGGCTATCGTAAACACGAAGCTGTAAAAGTGCGCGTCGGACATATAGGTGAACCGGGGCAGTGCGCCCCAAACATCCACAAATATATCCTGCACTATATCCGTCGCCTCATCACGCGAACGGGCCCTCGGACGGACGAAAGAAAACATCCGGTCTACCAAGTGCTCATAAAGAGCCCGAAAGGCCATTTCGTGTCCCTGCCCCGCTTTCGCGAGCGCATCAGCAAGATTGTCATACCCGGTCAGTGGTGCTCCCATAGATGAATGTCGTTCTATTGTAGTAAAGTTACACGCAAACCGCCATAGGAAACACCCCCGCCGGAGTTGCATTCGAGCGCCTGAGATATCACAATGGCTACGGTCACCCGTCCCTAGCTCAATTGGTTAGAGCACCGAGCTTA
>CAZVYH010000009.1:8476-18458 GCA_964631485.1 uncultured Candidatus Saccharibacteria bacterium | reverse complement strand
CCTCGGCGGTTCATGGTTCGAGTCCATGGGGACGGACATGAAAGAAAAAACAAAAGGACTATACATGATGGTCGTTGGAGCCATTATTCTTGTCGGGATAGGGCTTTTTTCGTCTTTTGGAAATAGCACCTCATACCTTCAGGCGGCCCGCCTCGGCGGCGACTACTTGGTGGCCCATACAGACACGGACGGTTCATTTGTATATCAGTACAACCCCGTCACGCGCAAAACATCATCCTCATATAACATCGTCCGTCACGCCGGAACAACGTATTCGTTACTGGAACTTTTCGAAGCAACCGGTGAACCCACATATCTGTTAGCCGCAGACCGCGCGCTCAACTACCTCGCGGAAAGCGCGGTGGTATGCCCGGGCATGCCTGATGCGATGTGTATTGCAGAGGATAATGAAACAAAACTCGGCGGAAACGCCCTTGCCGTTCTCGCGTTTACAAAATATATTTCCCTTACACAATCAAGCACCACCGCAGCTCTCATCGGTGATGACGGTGTGCGCGATTATCTTCCTCTCGCACAAAAACTCGCACGGTTTATAACCGACACACAAGCGCCCGACGGCGAGTTTGTTGTGCACAAAATCGCCACAGACACAGGAGCACGCACCGCGTTTGAATCCGAATACTACCCGGGAGAAGCCATCTTTGCGCTTGCCCGACTGTATGAAATTGACGGCACCAAAGAGTGGATTGATGCCGCGCACAGCGGTGCTCGCTGGCTGATTGAGGTACGTGACGCGTATGTCGCAACACAAAATCTCAACCACGATCACTGGCTTCTCTATGGACTCAACGAGTTGTACGCAAACCGGCCCGAAGAAATATACCTCTCACACGCACAGCGAATCGTGCAATCAATTGTAGCGGCCCAACACTCGGGAAAAACCGGCGAACAGAAAGAATGGAACGGCGGATTTTATAACCCGCCACGCTCAACACCGACGGCAACTCGCAGCGAGGGTCTGGGAGCGGCGTATCAGTTGTTCATACAAGCGGGAGATCTCGCATATGCATCTGTTGCTCTTGATGCCATGGAAAAAGCTATCGTATTCCAACTGCGCACACAACTCACACCGAAAAAGGCACGTTCCATGCAGGCTGATCCCGCCGGTATCGGAGGATTTTTTGAAAGTTTAGATGAGTACGATATCCGCATTGATTACGTACAGCACAATATCTCCGCGCTTCTCGCGCTTGACCGCATTAACAAATCTCACACAACACAGTAGCGAGGTCTACACGAGACACTCGTTGATTTTTTCCAGAAGATTTTCCAGTTTCCAATCACTCTTCACCAAATAAAAGGACGGGAGAAGTTCTGTAATATCTTGGTTTCGTTTCTCGTCCGTCGCGGAAAGGTTTGTCAGGATAATCACGGGGACTGTTTTCCCCCAAGGATCATCGCGCAATAGTTCCAACATGGTCATTCCGTCCATTTTCGGCATGACAATATCGAGCAGGATAAGATTCGGATGTTCGCGCGTCGCAACATCAAGACCCGCTTCTCCGTTGTCTGCCTCAAGAACAACGAATCCGTTACTCACCAAAAAATCGCGTAATGCTCCGCGTAACTGTGCTTCATCTTCAACCACAAGAATAGATTTTTTTGTTTCGGTCATAGTACTTCCAGAATACAGTAAAACGAAAAAAAGCACACCGAGAAATGTGCCTGTTGTGGAAAAGAATCAGCAGACGATTGCTCGCCTGCTGTACTGCGCGCCGAAGGAGTTACCCCTCGACGATGTGTCCCCGTTGCTGTCGCTCCAGGAGCTCGACAACCCTCCAGAACGCGGTGCCTTGTGCGCCGGTGTGTTTCTGGAGTTTCTCGATGAACTCCTGGGCAAAACGAACGTCGGAGACGTCCGTCCCGGAGGCCTGAAGAATGGCCAGAAGCTTTTCCTGCTCCTGCCCCAACTCTTCCGGTTCGGGCTGTTTCGACGAAGCACGCTTGTGCGACGACGAAACGAGGCGTATGCCATGGCGGTCACGAACCGCCACGGCTGCCCTCTTGGCGGTCCTGTCGCTCATGGTTACCTCCTTCGGGTACCTATCCTGAACGCAATGATACCAGGAAAAAATATTTTGTCAAACTATGCCGCCTTCCCGTCCCGTTCTGTAAGATGCGGATTCATCTGCTCAAGTTTTCTCACTTCATCCAATAGGTCCGGATCACTTTTTTCAATCTCTGCTATAAAGCGAATAGCCTCGCGAATCCTCTGGAGTCGCTCGGATGCAGTCGCCTCGTTGTTAACACCTTCAAAGTTTGGTCCCATATGTCGTTCGTTATTGTGTATAAATTCTCAATTATGATTATACCTTTTTCTCAACGCTTTTCACCGCAATACCGTGAGCCCGTAGAATGGCTTCAAATTCCTCTTGTTCTATCGTCTCTTTTTCAAGAAGGTGCGTCACAATCGCGTCAAGCGGGGCACGGTGATTTTTTAGAGCATTCTCCGCCTCAACAAGCGCGCTCTTAATGAACGAACTCACCTCTTCGTCAATAAGTGCCGCAACTTTTTCGGAGTATCCTGCGCCTTCTTGCATCACACCATTAACCGCCATAGTCATATCATCATCTTCAAATGCAATCGGTCCCAATTTCTCTGACATGCCGTAACGCATCACCATATCCCGGGCAAGTGCACTTGCAACCTGCAAATCATTTGACGGGCCGGTCGTCACATCACCGAAAACGAGCATTTCCGCCGCGTACCCGCCGAGCGTCATCGCGAGACGATCAATAAATTCATTCCGTGAAAGCAGTCGACGTTCCTCGAGAGGTAGTGAGAGCGTGTATCCGCCTGCGTGCCCGCGCGCGATAATGGAAATTTTGTGAATCGGGTCTGAGTTCGGCAGTACGGAAGCAACGAGCGCGTGTCCCGCTTCGTGGTATGCGGTAATTTTCTTTTCTTTTTCAGTCAGAATGTGGCTCTTCCGTTCCGGACCAAGCATCACCTTCTCAATAGAACGGATGAGGTCAAATTGCGATACCGAGGTGCGGTTTTCCCGTGCTGCAAGAATAGCCGCCTCGTTCATGAGCGACTGCAAATCCGCTCCGGAGAAGCCCGGCGTGCGCTCCGCAATCACTTTCAAGTTTGCATCCTCGGCAAGAGGCTTGCTTCGCGCGTGAATACCCAAAATAGCTTCGCGGTCTGCGCGATCGGGCAAATCAAGGCGTACGCGTCTGTCAAAACGTCCGGGACGCAAGAGTGCGGGGTCGAGCACGTCAGGACGATTTGTCGCCGCCATCACGATAATTTCGGCGTTCGGTTCAAATCCGTCCATTTCAACGAGAATCTGGTTGAGTGTTTGTTCGCGTTCATCGTTTCCACCGCCAAGTCCGGCACCGCGGACACGTCCGACGGCATCAATCTCATCAATGAAAATAATCGCGGGACCGGATCGTTTTACTGTTTGAAACAAATCACGCACCCGTGATGCGCCGACACCGACAAACATTTCCACAAATTCAGAACCCGAGATAGAGAAGAACGGCACGTTTGCTTCGCCTGCAACCGCGCGCGCCAAGAGCGTCTTCCCCGTTCCGGGAGCGCCCATCAAGAGCACGCCTTTCGGAATACGCGCGCCGATTTTGAGAAACTTTTTCGGATTCTTGAGAAAATCGACGATTTCGAGAAGCTCTTCCTTTGCTTCTTTGACGCCCGCGACATCTTTGAATGTAATTTTAAGTTTGTCCCGCGGATCAAAGAACTTTGCACGCGACTGGCCGAACGAAAACGCCTGCATACCCGCGCCCTTCACCTGACGCGTGAGCATCCAGATAAAAAAGATAATGAAACCGAGCGGGAGAATAATCGGTGCAAGATTGAGCACCCAGTACCACACACCCGACTCCTGTTTAATTGAAAGTGATGTGGTCGCAAGCTGTTGTGTTGAAACACCGTACGATGCAAGTGTCTCCACGAGGGAACTCCCTGCTTCTTTTTCGGATTCTTTCATCACCCCATCCGCGTAGGTGAGCTCGAGCGTATCTCCGCGCACTACAATCGATGTAATGCTTCCTGAGGTGACGTCATTGGCAACCTGTGAAAGCGGAATATTTTCAGGGGCCGTTTTTGTATCAAACGCGTTATAAGCAAAAGATAAAATAACGAGAAAGAGAACAGTAAGTCCGACATTCAGCAGAAAGGGTCTGTTTTTAAAGGGTGCGTTCGGCACCTTACCGTTTTCACCCTTCTTCCCCTGATGCGGTAGTTTTGGAACTGAAGACTTCATGTGGCGGTCATTATACACGAAAACCTGAACACTGTGCCATAAAAACACAGGCGCCCCCGGAGGGGCGCCGTACACAGCGAGTGTTGGTGGCAGAGTTAGTCCGGCTCGTTAGTGGCGACGTATATCATCGATCCGGCGACAATCGACAGTACCCAGCAGATGACGTAGAGAATCACCCAGGGCCAATCGGGTTCATCGAGAGTGGTGTGAATCTTGGCAAGAAGAACCCACACCAAAATCCCCGCGATGGTGCCGACCCGCCAGAATGCCTTCTCTGTAATATCCGGAATGTAATACGGCAGACACACCATCGCGAACAACCACGCCAGCAGACCGACACCCAACGCTCCGAGCCACACGAAAATCGTTCCAATCATATGTGTCTCCCTATGAAGAACTTTTACTGAAGCGAATGTACATTTTGGTACAAAGAAAGTCAACAAAACGAAAACCGCCCGAGGGCGGTTCGTTTATTTTGTGGAGATGGCGGGCTTGAGTCACGAGTTACTAAGATTTTTGTTCGTGCGATGCACTCCAAAAATCAAAGTACTCTCGACCCCACCTCGGCGCTCTCCCCTGCTTATGCAGGCGCGCCTGCGGTTCTTCATCGCCACGTACTGATAAAAAGAAAACACCCTAAACGGGTGCTTTCTTTTTATTGTGGAGATGGTGGCGATGAAGCCACGTCCAATATGTGATGTCATACGAGTCTACGTAATCTAGCGTTGTCTTGAGGTCTTACACGTTATCTTAAAGACAGGCGAAACGATAGCGTGCCAGAACCGATTGGTGTCGATGTCCGTCGGAACATCCGGACATCCGAGTTTGAATTGGTTTACACCCGCTGACACCTCTCAAACAAAGATGTCAGAAGACGTCGCTTAGGCGTTAACGAAAGCGAAATCCGATACTGTGAAGTATGGACTTTGTACTGCAGATTTTGCAGGTATGTTTGTACTGTTTTAAGGAAGTCAGCACACTTCCACCACGCACGTATAACAATCGTCACATTGTCGAAACGAGGCATCCCCCGACACGAAAGAAATAACAAAGCTCAAATATCAAAGTTCAAAAAATAGATGTTTTCCATTCTTTGGATTTTGAGTTTTGGATTTTGAACTTCCACCGCTTCGGTGGTGCCTCATTAGTATTCTCTTTTCAAAGTACGGCGCATATCTTTTTGCGCTTCTTTCTTTTTCAGTGATTCGCGCTTGTCGTGTTTCTTTTTTCCGCGAACGAGAGCACAGTCAACCTTTATCAACCCTTTCTTATTATACATCGATAAAGGCACTATTGTCAATCCTTTCTGCTTTTCACCATCAGCCAATTCTCGAATTTGTTTCTTAGAAAGCAGAAGCCGTCGTGTTTTTTCAGGATCGTAGTTTTCCGGCTGGTTTTTGGGTTGGTAGGGACCAATATGCATCTTCACCAAAAACGCCTCCCCTGCCCGCACGACAATATACGCCCCATCAAGTGAGCCGTTACCCGCGCGTATTGATTTCACCTCATATCCTTTGAGCTCAATGCCTGCCTCAACATGCTCAAGAACCTCCACATCGCGGAGTACTTTTTTGTTTTGAATCAGTGGTGCCATATGTGCATCATACCACCCAAGCACCTCCTGCAAAAAAGCCCCGCGCGGCTTTCAAGTGCGGGGCTTTTACATTGTCTGTGTCTTGTTTCCGTCTACGACCGATACTCCTCTTTCGTAATTGCAAACAGTTCGTCGAAAATCTGCGACGGAGGAAAGGCTGCTTTAAAAATAAATTTGTGGACGCCCAACTTCTTGGCTTTTTCGATAACGGAGTCGTCCGCTGTGTTGGAAAGAATCGCAATTTCCGCGTTCGGCACCAACCCTTCCTCACGGATAACTTTCAGCACGTCCATGCCCGACATGCCGGGCATAGTAATATCCAACGCGACGATGTCGGGAACAAACTCGTTTTTACGAAGCATGTCGAGAGCATCATTCCCGTTGAGCGCCACACGCAGATTAAGACCCTCGGTCGCTGCACGTTTTTGGTACAACGACATAAGAAACTCATCGTCGTCGACCATGAGCACTTTGTGGTTTTTTTCTGTCATACAAAAAGGTGTTTAACAGGAGAGCTACCCCGTGCGCAGTTACACAACGTGCGCAACCGAGAGCAACTCGTCAAATACCTGTGAGGGCAATAATGATGCCTTCATAATAAACTTGGTAACGCCGTATGTTTCCATGTCTTTTGCAAGATCGTTCTCATTGTTATTCGAGAGTATAATCACGCGCGCATTCGGAACAAGTTTCTCTGCACGGATTGTTTTGAGCACATCAATGCCGCTCATGCCCGCCATCGTAACATCCAGTGCGATGATGTCAGGGGTAAGACCCCCACGGATCATGGAGAGGGCGTCTTCGCCCGACAGTGCGACGGATAATTCAACCGGATAGTTCTCCGCCTTCTTTTGGTATAACGACACAAGAAACTGGTCGTCATCGACCATAAGAATCTTCTGTTTGTTTTGAGTACCTTCCATACGTGATACGAGTGTATCGGTAAATCAACTATAGCAAAAATACAGGGGTACGCCACAAGAAAACGGTATTCTCCTTGAATATTGTGAAAACGCAAAAATGTGCTATAGTGACGCTACGAGACACGCGCAACACATACCAATACACAATCGTCCAAATAATAGTTCACGAATTTTACTATCTTGAGTACACCAAACAGAAACCGCGTCCGCACTAACGCATTCATCACCGCACCTGAGGTGCGCGTTATGGGACCTGAGGGAGAAAACCTCGGCGTGCTTTCGCGTGACGAGGCGCTGACGAAAGCGCGAGAGTACGGACTTGATTTGGTTGAAATATCTCCCAATGCGACTCCGCCGGTTGTAAAAATCATTGAATACGGCAAATACCTGTACGAACAGGCAAAAAAGGCGAAGGAAAACAAAGCAAAATCACACCAGACAGAGACAAAGAGCGTGCAGGTGAAAATCGGCACCTCCGAACACAGTATGGGTATCAAGGCAAAACAAGCGTCAGAGTGGCTTTCTGAAGGGCACCGGGTGCGTTTTGAGCTCTATTTACAGGGCCGTGCGAAGTATCTAGACAAGGCGTTTCTGAAAGAGCGTATGGAGCGGTTTCTCAAGTTCATCACGGTTGATTTCAAGATTGCCGAGGAGGTAAAACAGGCACCTAAGGGTATGAGTATGGTGCTGGAGAAAAAATAGGGGGTAGAAGCAAAACCCCTTGCAAAAGGTAAGAAAAAGGGTACTATACACAAGCCTTTAGGGGCTTATTTTTATGAAGACAAACAAAGCATATTCAAAGCGTCTCCGTGTGACAAAGAACGGAAAACTCGTCGGTCGAAAAGCCGGCGGCAACCACTACAACGCGAAGGAGTCGCGCAGCACACAGCTTGCGCGCAAGCGTTCACGCATCATCACACTGACGCCGAAACTCCGCACACGCTACCTCCCAAGCAAGTAATCCCTTAATTTTTAACTACCATGACACGAGTAAAACGAGGAACAATCGCCATCAAGCGCCGCCGAAACATTCTCAAGCGCGCAAAGGGTTTTCGTAATACACGAAAGAGCAAAGAGAAGCTCGCAAAAGAGACATTGGTGAAAGGAGGCCTGCACGCGTTCGCGCACCGTAAAGATAAAAAGAACGACTTCCGCCGGTTGTGGCAGACACGCATTTCCGCGGCAATTGCTCCGCACAACATTTCATACAGCAAGTTCATGGGGCTCGTTCACAAAAAGAAAATCACACTGAATCGAAAGATGCTCGCAGAAATCGCCATGACGCACCCGCAGACATTCGAGCGCATCGTCAAGCAAATCACCGCTCCCGAATCAAAACCCCTCGCAAAATAATAAAAACACCCGCCCCAAGCGGGTGTTTTTATTTCTTAAAATACCCGTCATGTATGGCGTACTCCCGCGTGATACCAAGTCGTCTGCACAGGTCTTCGTTGTGAGAAACAATCAGAATTGCACCCTTGAAACCGGCAAGCGCCTCTGTAAATACGGAGATTGTGGAAATATCGAGGTTGTTGGTCGGTTCATCAAGAACCACACAGTCAAAATCGGCTACGGTTATCATTGCCAGTGCCAGCCGTGCCAACTCCCCGCCCGAAAGTAATTCGGCTTTTTTGTTTACCTCAGGTGTTTCTCTAAAGAGGAACCGCGCCAAATGAGACCGCAACACCTTCTCATCTGTTGTGTGCGTTATGTGTTGCATATTTTGCAACACGGTGAGATTGCGAGAAACCAAGTCGTAGTGCTGATCAAGATACACTGTGCGCACGCCTGGTGCTCGTTTAACAAGACCGGAGAGTGTTGCTGGAGAATGTTCCTCCAACAAAGATCTGAGAAGCATCGTCTTGCCGGAACCATTGTCTCCTGTAATTCGCACCCTGTCCCCCGTGTGCACATCAAGTGAAATATCAGACACAAGAACCTTACCCCCGAGAACAAGATCGGCGTTATCAACCGAAACTACAAACCGCCTTCCTGTTCGTGAAGGATTGAGTGTGAGTTTAACGGAACGCCGTTTGGGAATGACAATGTTTTCCAACTCTTTTTCTTTCTCTTCTTTTAAAGTTTTTAATCTGCTGATATTTTTTCCGGTTTGTTTTTCAGATTGTTCTTTAAAATATCCCTTCTCGTACGGCGACATACTGTTATCTTGTTTTGCCTTTTTCCCGACGGACACAGACCGTTGTCCCTTTTTGTGTTCAGCAACAAGCGCTTGTTTCGCCTGTTTCACTATTTTTTTCTTTGCCTCCGCCTGACGCATAGCCGCATTTCGCTCATACTCAAGCCACTCTACGTACGAAGAATAATTTCCGTCGGCAGTTCGTATTTTTTGATTTTCAATAGCCCAAATTCTGCTAACCGTCGTATCCAGAAACGCCACGTCGTGCGACACGACAATATACGCTCCCGTAAAATCTTTGAGATACGACTGTACGTTTTTAATCCCGGATGTGTCCAGATGGTTGGTTGGTTCATCAAGCAATAACACAGCCGGCTTGATACACCGCGCAAGCGCAATGTACACCTTGCTATATTCCCCGCCTGAAAGGTCAGTTATTCTGCTGTCGGGGCGTATGGAGTTGTTTGAAAGAGTCACAAATTCCTTTTCAAAAAGATGCCCCGGCACAGAGTAATGTGACAAAAGTTCGGATACAGTTATGTTTTTGTCCGCATCTCTTTTCTGAGGAACAATGAACACTTCTCCGTCCACCACACAGGAACCTGTATCCGGCCTGAACTCACCATGTATCATTTTCAACAACGTCGTCTTCCCCGTTCCGTTATCACCCACAAGGCCGATGCGATCTCCCGCAAACACAGAAAGATGCGGAATGTTCCATAAAAGGCGTCCGCCCACAGAATAGGACGCGTCTTGTATCAGAATAAGGGGGTCATTTTTCATACCCCCTCATACTACAACGTGTTATTCCGCTTGATAACAGCAAGCCAATTACCCTTCTCTCTTTGGCATTTTCGTAATGAAAGTTTCTCGGACACCTTCCATGTTCCGTCGTATATATTTTTTGCGGTTTTTAGTGAATCCTGAAAGTTCTTTTCGTCGCTTACAAAGATACTTCTTTTTCTGGGAAAAAATTGCCACACTGACGGATCCAAGATACACACTCTGTTGTCTTTTTGTATCGCCACGATATCGTGAGATTTTTTCTTACCAAACACCCTATTCCCCTTCAACA
>CAZVYH010000009.1:0-8376 GCA_964631485.1 uncultured Candidatus Saccharibacteria bacterium | reverse complement strand
GTCGGGATAGAAAAAATACTCAATTGGACGCTCTGGTTCCAGAACATTCAAAAACAACATAATCCTCGTGTATGCCTTTTCTTGCCTCTCTACAATGTGGTTTATGTCTTTTTCGGCAACTGAGTTTTCAAAATAGTGAAAAATGTAATGGTGGGAGGTTTGTGTCCGCCACCGAGGGTCGTCTTCAAACGCGTGGATATACTGTGGTAACTGTTGTTCGAACATACCTTTACTTTTTTTCTCTTACACCACAAGGAATCCCGTGGAAAAGTTACCCAAACAACACGTAGTAGCGGAGAGTATCGACTGGTTTACCGCGCTTCATTCGTGATGCTTTGCAACGGCATTCTTCAATGAAACCGTTCGCGGCAAGTACTTTGGCGACACCTTTGTTGTCGGCTTCAAACTCGCCCATAATTCTCCGCAACTTGAGGGTATCGCGCGCATAGTCAACAACCGCATGCGTGGCCTCGGTGGCGATTCCTTTCCCCCAGTATTGTTTCTCGCCGATGACGGTATTTATCTCCGCCGTGCCGTGATAGGTGTTGATGTCACTTAATGAAATTGTTCCGACAACTTCATCTGTTTCAGAAAAAACAATGGTCCAGTACGCACCGTCTTCTTCCGCAAGACATTCTTTGAGATATGCGAGTTGTTCCGCGTCGGTTACCGGCTCGTTTGTTGGTTCCGGAAGATATTCTTGAACATCAGGATCGGTGTCCCACCGATGCCACGCGACAATATCCCCCTCTTCATAAGGGCGGAGTATAAGGCGTTCTGTTTTTAATGTTTGAACTTTTATAATTACAGGATAACATAAAAAGAGAGTGTGTTCAGATGACACATTCCCTTCAATTGAAAAATTCTCCTAAAAAATGAGCATGGAACAAAACAAACCGATTATCTTATTGCGACCAACCGCTGTTGAAAAAAACTCAGATTCAGTTTTTACGGTAAAAAAGGATATTTTGTTGCCAACTGAAGAAAATGTCCAAAAAATGGTCGACTATTTGAATAATGAGACCAATATTCAAGAACTAACTAACCACTATTCGCCTTTGATACTTTACACAAGGTCCGGTTTCCTCGATATTCATGACTGTGAAATGCTTGCTAAAAAAATTAAATGTAATATTCTCGGGGCCGTTTTTCTTAATCTTTTACAGTGTTATAAATTTTCACCTTTTGAGGTAATCGGAGAGATGGGTATTAACGGGAAAGATGTCGATTTCCTCTCTGCCTTTTATCCATTACTTATTACAAACATCACCGAGGGAAACCCTGAAAAAAGTGATTCCTATAACCGCGGGGTTCTTGAAGATCTAACTGGTGTATATAAAATAATCAAAACGAACAACGTAACAACAAGTCTTGAGAAGGATTTACAGTTTATGGTTTTCTTAAAAAGAGTGTACCGTCGTGCTATAAAAAAAAATATGCCCGCCCTTGCTCACGACGTAAAATGTAATCTAGTGCATACAGCAGACACCACGGCAGAGTTAAATGAAAATATTAAGATTTTCCGTGAGAAAAAATACTTATTTGAAGCCCTGAATTAATTAAAGATACTTTTAATATCTGAAGAGATGTGTTTTTTTCTCAAAAGAAGATAATCGACCATTGTGGTGTTAAGAGAATTTTTATTGGGAGAATAAAAATTGTATTTATTAACAATCTTTTTTATAGTTTCATCCTGTAAGCTATCTATTTTCTTCAAAAGATTGTCCGCCACCGCCTCGTTATACTGCAACATTCCAAAAGAGTTTCTCGGAAAACAATATCTCTTAAGATTCTCTGTACTTAAATTATATAATCTTCCACAATATCCGAGTGTTTTGTGAGTGGTATCAATTGGTCCCCATAGCTGATAATCAATCCCCCAGATCCCACCCCATTTATCCATCACGTAGTCCCCTATCTTTTTATCTAGGTTACCTATCCAACAATCAAATATATATAATCTTAGCAAGTCATTTTTGTTCGCCTCTGAAATATTAGACACTCGTTTTCCAACACATTTTGAGACTGTGATGGATGTAAAATCGTTATTTTTGGAAGGATCAATGTTGTCCAAAATCTTTTTGCTTCCTTCTATTGCATCAAGCCTTATCATTTTGATTTCCGGTACTTTAATGTCCAACACCCTGGCCAACTGATATGCCAACATACTTCTTTGGTCCATGTCAGGAACATCACTTACATTAGGGTCGTTTATTACGCTGAGTTTAAAAGAAATTTTTCCCACCCACATTGACTTAAACACCTTAAACCCGAGTAATTCAAAATATTGAGTAATAAAAAAGGTGGTGTTAAACCCCTTCTCATCACTAGAGAGAAATTTTGAAAATATAAACTTTGGGATAAAAAACATAAATTATTATTTGTTTCAAAAACACCAAGGCATGGAGTGCTACGTAAAATACAATGACTACTCTTGTAACTCAATTATCTTTTTACAAACATCATCCTCACCACCTCGTATGTAATAACATATTGATTCTTTGGTAAATTGATTTACATCATCACATCTCTTTTGTGCAGTAGTGGCTCTATCTATTGATAAAATGGGTACTGAATTGCCGAACAGTCGTCGTGATGTTCCTCTGGCCTTTCGCGACAACTCTTCGTATAAATGCCAGTTAAATTTCTCTTCAGCCCACTTCTCTACATGGAAACCTTGAGCGGAGTCTTCAACATACACATGCACCAATAACCCAATCGGAACATGCCCGTGAATCTGATCAAATGCAAGAAAGTCACTTGAATCGTGTGTTTTCTTGAGAGAAGGTTTGGAGAGATACGCGTATGGAATTCCTCCAACCATTGTCTTTTTTGAAAGATCTAAAATAATTTTTTCATCGGAATACAACCTTGCGCCATAGTTCTTGTGTAATGCCAAAGCTGTCCGTGTTTTGCCCATTCCACTTGCTCCGCCCCAAAAAATTATTCCTTTTGACTTTAATACAACACCAGACGCGTGGAGACAATATAGTCCGATTGAATTCCTGAGATACTCCAATAAATATTCAACTACCGAAACAACATCTCTCTCGTCAAAAATGGTGTTTGAGTACTCTGCCTGTTTTGGCGACACAAGACGAAAATAGGGTCTACCAATCTTAAGGATAAGGATACTTTGGGCACCCCCGTTACAGCCGACACACACCGCCGGAATATATCTTTTCAAAAAAAGAGAGTGACGTAATAAATCAATCCATTCGTTATTATCAGAAACAATCTTTACTAATACCCCAGATGAACCAATAATGAGACTATATTGATTCATATATTTGTTCTACAGATTTAATTTTTTGTGCCCAATCCCAATGATCTTCAATTATTTCACGACCGCGATTGCCGAGCTCGATACGAAGAGACTCGTTGAGTAGTAACTTCGAAAGTGCCTCTGCAATATCAATACTATTTTGAGGTCTAACCAGAATACCGTTTTTTCCATCAATAAGAAACTCCGGCATACTACAGGCGTTTGTCGTAATCACCGGTAATCCACATGCACTAGCCTCAAGCATGGTAGTTAGTATCCCCTCTCTGTCAAACGATGGGAACACGCCGATTTTACACATGTTATAGAAAGAAACTAATTCTTCTGACGGCAGGTGCCCGATAAAATCTATATTTTTTGAAAGATCTAGAGCTGCAGCCAAATTAAATAGATTTTCGTGTTCTGGCCCCTTACCAACAATGGCTACTTTGATTTGTGGAAAATCTTTCTTTACCAAAGAAATGGCCTCTAGTAGGTAATTGACGCCCTTGATGGTAATTAACCGACCTATAAAGACCGCATCATACTTCTTAGTAGTATTCACAAGAGGCTTAAAATAATCACTTGCAATACCATTGGTTGCCACCTCAATAGTGTCGATATTCGCCATCACTTCCCATTTTTGCTTGATATACTCTGAAACAGCAATAATTTTTGATGGTATTTTTAAACATGCTCTCCTTGTTGAATCTAGAGATGATGGGTATCCGTGTAAGTGGAGTATGTTTTTTCTATTAAGAGGAACGGCAATGCAATCAAGTAAATTATGAGTCACGACAATATCGTATTCACTGGAGTTTAAAATATACTCATATGCCATACGTCCAACAAACAAACTCTCCTCATCCCACCTTTGCCAGTCGTTTCCGGGCAACTTTTCATAAATCCACTTGAGAGTATCGGGTATTTCAAGATATTCAAAGTGTACGCCGGGATTTGTTTTTTGATAGTTTAAAAAGTACTCACTGGGAGCAATGAACGGACCTCTTGTTGTGAGGATTGTTATTTTGTGGCCGAGATTTGACAAATATCTAGCATGTTCAAATGGCACAATTTCACCACCCCCAACATAATAACTAATGCGCGGTTGAAAAATTAGGATGTTCATTGTTAGTTAATTACTGTCCATTTTAGCATTATTATTGTAGAATTCACCGTATTAATGCCTAAAACTCTACTATGCGAAAGTATGCCTTTGTTGCTATAAAACCAGACTCTGTCGACAGCGTCATCGACGTCAATATACTTGGTGAAATGGAGGACCACGGAATACAGATACTAGCCAGAAAATTTACGGTGCTATCTGACGACTATGTGGATAAAATTTATCCTGAAAAAAAAGACAAGGTGTACCTTGACGAGCTAAAACATTTTCTTGGATCTGGTCAATCTTTATGTATGGTGGTCAAAGCAACAGACGATGAAGATATTGAGCTGACAATAAGAAATTTCAAGGAATACATTAGAAAAAAATATGCTGTTACCCAACACCTATTACCAGACGCGGATCGGTCACTATATGAAAATGGTTTACACCCAATGCAAAGTGAGATAGCTGAGAAACTGGCATTTAGGAATGTTATTCATTCCACGTCAGATCCAGCTACTGTTCAAAGTAGTATAAAAAAAATATTTTCAGAAAATGAAATGCTTGAGCTAAGAGAACAGTTTCCTGACTTGTACGATTTTTGGAAAAACGTCGAGTTATATAATGAATTAGTACCCGCACCTGAACATAAAATGAAAATCAGATAACAAAATGAACGCTACTCAAAAACAAAAAGTTGGTATTGTTGTTTTAAATTATAATAATTTTAACGACACAAAAGAATGTCTGGAATCTCTAGACAAGATTTCTTATACAAATTATTTTATTGTCATTGTTGACAATAACTCAAACCCATTCATTTTTAATAAACTGAAAGAGCTGTTTCCGTCTCTTACTTTTATTAGAAACGAACAGAATCTAGGATATAGCGGTGGTAATAACGTTGGAATTCGTTACTGCCTTAATAACGGTGCAGACCACGTTTTAATACTAAACAATGACATCCTTGTTACACAAAGTTTTTTAGAACCATTGGTAGAGGCAATGTCCGATGATTCGACAGGTATTGTTGGACCAAAAATATATAGATTTGAAAATCAAAAAATTGTTCAGAAACCACTTCCACAATTAAACATCCTAACAAAAAAGGTTGGGGCTAGGTGGATTCCTGACGATGTGTCAGATTATCCGACAACAAATTTTTCTGTCGCCAAATTGGCAGGCTCATGTTTATTACTAAAACGTAAAGCCGTAGAAGATGTTGGAGAATTTGACAAAGACTTTTTCCTATACTACGCAGACACCGACCTACAAAAAAGAATGGGGCAAAATAAGTGGAAACTCTATAATATTCCACACTCAGTTGTACTCCATAAACACTCAAAGACCATCAGCAACACTATTTTACTACAATATTATTATGACTCTCGAGATTTTCTGTTTTATGTACTTAAATACCATCCCATTGCTCTTGTGTGGTGTCTCCCCTACTCCTTGATTTATAGCACAATATTTAGAGCTCCGTTTAAACATCACGATGTCCCATTTTTTAAAAAAATCAGAGCAATACTTTTGGGTTTTCTGCATTTTCTACAAAATAAACGCGGAATGCAAGAACATACTTTTTCAAGTCTACACAAAGAACCTAGTGTCTTCAGATATTGGGTATCTTTTTATGACCCAGCTGTTCATACGCCAGTAACACAGGTGTCCGGACTTTGTTTCAATAAAGACGGAAAGATACTCATGATCGGCTCTCATCACTGGAATATACCCGGTGGAAAACCAGAACCAGGAGAAACCGTTGAGGAAACACTGGTGCGTGAGGTACGCGAAGAATCAAATGTCGAGATAACGCATTTTCAACCTTTGGGCGTCATGATGATTATCTACCCCAATAACCCAAATAAAAAGGAAGGTGACATATTTTATCAACTACGCTTTATAGCAAAGATAGAAAAAATAAATACCCAGATCCCAGATCCTGCTGACGGCAAGGTGAGAGAGAGGATTTTTATTGAACCCGAAAAATGTATCGAGTATGTAAACTGGGGGTACGAGGCTGAACGTATGTTTGATAGCGCAAAAAAACTGTATTATCAAGAAAAATAGACGTTCATTTTTACGAGCTAATGTTTCTTTTTGTTGATCCTGTTGATTGCCATTGTATCGGTGGTTTGTAGTTAGTAAAAAAAACGAGAAAAAACTCCAAATTAAGTCTTAAAAAAAACACCAACCTCATAAATAGAAAACATACCCAGAGTGACTTATTAGACAATGATTCGTGAAACCAATTCGTCCAACTAGTTTTTCTGTTTAAATATGGTTTGAGGTAGTTAAATTCTGGAAACCATTTGTACATTTTTTCCATCTCTATGTTTCGTCTTCGATATACTCGGTACCAGTCTGAAAAAGAAGATGTGGGCCACGAATAACAAAGCGCGTCGTCAATCTGTTTAATACTTTCAACTCCATATTTATCAAGAAGATAGCTAGAAAGAAAAATATCATCAACAAGAAGCGGTGAACCGCTCAAACTATATAGCATAAGCTTCTTTTGTATCACACCAAACGCAGAACGTTGTAATATTTCATTTTCTGTCGGTATAAACCAATCTTTTAATGCAAACAACCTCCCGTGGAGATAGTATCTTTTTGTAAGCATTTTTTGTGTGTCATAAAGATACGCAATTTTATTGCAGAGATTATTTTTTCCTTGTACTACCAAAGGCTCCGTTCTTGCATATGTTGCCACAAGATCCTCATTATCTTCTAGAGTGGAGATAAGCGACTCCACCGAGTTTTCACTTATAATATCATCCGCATCTGAAAAAATATAAATATCCGCGGGAAATTCTTTAATAATTTTTCTCTGTGCTGTAACAAGTCCTTCTTCAGAAGATATTATGTGAAAATAATTCTTTTGGTTTTTCTTACTAAACCCTTGAAGAATCTTTGAGGTGTTATCTGTACATCCATTGAGACACACGACCAGTGTGATATTGTTTCTACTTGTAAATTTTATAGCCCGAAAAATTGATTCAAGGTTTGCAACAATAGTTTTTTCTTCATTTCTCGCCGCAATTCCAAGCGTAATTTTATTAGCTTTCATGACAAGCACTTACACTGCAGGGAATTCGACGAAGAAGGTGGAGCCTTTACCTCGTCCTTCTGACTCGGCCCAGATGCGTCCGTTGTGTGCGTCAACAATTTTCTTTGCAATAAAGAGTCCGTAGCCGGTACTGTGTACGTTCACGGTACGTGAATCTTTTCCTCGGCCCCCTTCAGTGAAGAGCACCGCCTTGTCTTCGTCTGTCAGCCCCACACCGCTGTCTTGTACGGAGAAAAGTACTTTGTCGCCCTTGCGCGCCAGAGATACCGTCACAGAACCTGCGGGAGTGTAGTTAATTGCATTATCAACAAGGTTCTTGAGCACGTGGTTCAGGATATAGTCCGCATCTCCCAAAATGACACATTCCTCGTCCGGAACATTCAGAGTCAGGGTGAGTTTTTTGTCAGCCGCACGCTTCTTGAGTTCTTCGGCACTTTTCACCAGGAGCTCTTTGAGGCTTATTTTTTCTTTTGAGTACTCAACCTTGCCTGTTTTAAAGTCGGACACATGAAGAAAGTTCTTGACCTCATTTACACCGTACTGCACCCGCGCCAAAGCTTCTTTGGACATTTCCTTCAAATCCTCGGCAACCGGACCAAAACTCTCGGTGGCAATTGCATCAAATCCGGCAGATGCGTCTGTCAGATACCCTTTAACTTCGTGTGTGATGAACCGCATGGTTTCAAGCTGGCGTATGTTTGCAAATTCAAGGTTTTTCGCCAGTTTTTGTGTCTCTTTCCGCAGTTCAACTTCCTTGTTCACGCTTCTAATTAGGAAATGAGCAAAGAGGCTGACGAATGCAAACGTAATTGCACTAATCATGAAACCGGAGAAAGTCGTCGAGAAAAACATCCTGGACCCGACAAGCAGAACAAGTGTACTAATCAACGCCTGAGTGGCAATGACTTTTATATCAAACGCAGCATACCGAAC
>CAZVYH010000008.1:7123-23519 GCA_964631485.1 uncultured Candidatus Saccharibacteria bacterium | reverse complement strand
ACCACCGGCGGGTGATCCTCGCTCTGCGGTGCAAGTTCGCCTGAACGCGAACAAGAAAGACGTTTTTACAGGGGGCGCCACCACGGCGCCCCGCTTGTTTTTTTACGTTACGACCGTATACTGAAAGAGTAGCGATGACGCCGATAACACGGCCGAGCTTAGGGGAAGAACCTCCGCCCATAACGGAGCAGTAGAACCTCTCGGGTGCGCCCGACACAGCGCGCAATGAAGACAGAAGTGAGGTGGCACCGCGGTCTCATGATCGCCCTTACACATTCAGCAGACCTGCACGGTTTGGTGGATTGGTAAGGGTGATTTTTCGTTTATACTTAACAGTACGCACACATATGAACAACCGCATCTACATTAAGGATTTAAGCAGTCACATCGACAGCACTGTTACCATTGCCGGCTGGGTATCCGTACGCCGTGACCACGGCAAGCTTATTTTTATTGATGTACGCGACGAAACAGGCAAAGTACAGGTTGTGGTTACGCCGAAAAACGCCGCAGCACTTGCAGTAGCAAACACACTGCGCTCCGAGTGGGTCATTATGCTCTCGGGGCTCATCAAAGCACGTCCCGACAATTTGGTGAAAGAAGGCGAACTCAACGGGGGACTTGAATGTGTCGCAGAGTCCATTACCGTACTTGCAGAAGCAACAACTCCTCCGTTTGATATCACCCAAGACACCATGGGATTGAACGAAGAAGCGCGTTTGGCGTACCGATACGTTGACCTCCGCAGTGCCCGCATGCAGAAAAACATCCGTGTCCGAAGTGAGTTCGTGCAGAAGTGTCGTGAGTATTTATTTGCGCAGGGGTTCGTTGAAATTGAAACGCCGCTTCTCACACAATCAACACCGGAGGGATCGCGTGACTTCCTTGTGCCGTCGCGTCACGCGCCGGGCAACTTTTATGCGCTTCCGCAATCACCGCAACAGTATAAACAACTCCTGATGACATCGGGTTTTGAAAAATATTTTCAACTTGCACGTTGTGTGCGCGACGAAGACCTCCGCGCCGACCGAGGGTATGAACACACACAACTGGACTTTGAAATGTCGTTTGTCACACGCGATGAAGTGATGGATACCATTGAGGGTATGATTATCTTCGTCATGGAAAGTTTGGGTAAGACCATTAAACAAAAACCGTTTCCCCGCATCACGTATGCGGAGGCGATGAAGACCTACGGCGCCGACAAGTTTGATATGCGTACCGATGAAGAAAAGGAGAAGGGAATTTTGGCGTACGCATGGGTGACTGATTTTCCGTTCTTTGAAAAAACGGATGACGGCAAATGGACCTTTACCCACAATCCTTTTTCGATGCCGCGGGAAGACCACCTTGAATCGCACATGAAAGGTGAAAACATTGAAAACATCATCACACAGCAATACGACCTGGTGTGTAACGGATTTGAAACAGGCGGCGGCTCCATCCGCGCGCACCGCCCTGAAATTCTTGAAGCAACATACAAAATCATGGGGTACACGCCCGAAGAAATAAAAGAGAGTGTCGGGCACATGCTTGAAGCATTTGGACACGGTGTTCCTCCGCACGGCGGTATCGGACTGGGCATTGAGCGCGGTGTCATGATTGCGACAGGTGAATCATACCTGCGTGAAGTGCAGGCGTTTCCGATGACGGGAAAAGGAAAGACCGCGGTCATGCACGCGCCGGGACCGATTGATCCTATTGTCTTGCGTGATTTAGGATTGTCAGTTTTAAAGAAAAAAGAGTAACCGAACGAGCAGTTTCGCCATGAGCGAGTTCCACATAAAAACACCGGTGTTTGAAGGACCGTTAGAGCTTCTCCTGTCTCTCATCGAAAAAAGAAAGGTTTTCATCAGCGATATTTCACTCGCAGATGTTGCCGACGAGTACATGGCGTTTGTAAAGCAACTGGACCAGTTTCCGATTAAAGAGGCGGCGCAGTTCGTCCTCATCGCGTCGACGCTCGTGCTCATTAAATCAAAGTCGCTTCTGCCCGAGTTCGCTCTCACACAAGAAGAAGAGGCGGACATCAAAGACCTCGAGGAGCGGCTCCGGTTGTACCAGCAAATTCAACACCTCTCAAAGGGAATCGGCGCGCGCTTCGGAACACACATGCTGTTTCCGCGTGCGCAAACATCGCTGTATCGGGAAGCCGTGTTTGCACCGCATGCGTCCATTACCGCACAAACACTCTCTGACGCACTGTCGGGCGTGATTGCGCGGCTGCCGACAAAAGAAGTTTTGAAAAAAGTGATTGTTGAAAAAATTATCAGCCTGGAGGAAATGATGAAACACCTGTCGGAGCGCATCGGGCAGGCACTGAAGATGCGTTTCAGCGATCTCGCGAAGACGCACGCGCACGGAGAGGCAACGGAAAGGGAAGTGCGCGTCAACACCATCGTTACCTTTCTCGCCATGCTAGAATTGGTGAAGCAGGGCGTGCTTGCGGTGCGCCAGCATGAAACATTTTCAGATATTGAAATGGAGACCGAGACGGTTTCCGTTCCTTCGTATTCACACCTATGACACCACATGCAACACAACTTGAAGCCCTCCTCTTTTTCAAAGGCGAACCTGTATCCGTATCCGAGATTGCGCGTCTTCTCGGTGTATCCGAGGACGACGTCCGGAAGGCCGGCGCGGAACTCAAAGAGCACCTTGAGCGCGAGAAACGCGGCGTCCGTGTTATGGAAAACGACGGCGCACTCATGCTTGCAACCGCGCCCGAAATGGCATCACGTATTGAGCAATTAATTAAAGACGAGCTGGAAAAAGATCTCGGAAAGGCCGGGCTTGAAACGCTTTCCATCGTGCTCTACTACGGTCCGGTAACCCGCGCGCGCATTGATTACATTCGCGGGGTAAACTCGTCCTTTATACTGCGCCAACTCAGCATCCGTGGTCTTGTGGAGCGCGAAGAGAACCCCGCAGACCAGAGAAGTTTCCTTTACAAGCCGACGTTTGAACTGCTCTCATATCTGGGCGTGTCCGCCGTCTCCGAACTTCCCGACTATGCACAAAGCAAGGAGGCGCTGGAAACATTTACCACAACACACACAAACGATGGACCAGCCGAATAATCACACATCCTCATACGACGTTTTTTTGCGCACCACGCCGCTTGTAGTGGGCGGTCTTGTCGTTTTGTGCTCTATCGTTCTCGTTACGACGATTATTCTTTCAAAAATTCCCGAGAAGGAGGTGTCCGCGGAGTCCCACACCGCCACATCAACTGCTTTTAACATGCTACGACTCGAGGCTCGCGCCGCATACGTGTACGACCCGAAGACGGAGTTGTCTATTTTTGAGCGAAACGCATATGAGCCGCTTCCGCTCGCATCAATTACTAAACTGCTCTCCATTGTTGTTGCGCAGGCGGAATTTCCCGCAGGAACGATCATTACCGTGTCGCCCGAAGCACTCGCAACCGACGGCGACTCGGGGCTTGTGGTGGGAGAGCGCTGGCCGTTGAAAAACCTCCTGCAGTACATTCTGACCACGTCATCAAATGACGGCGTTGCAGCCATTGCATATGAGTACGACAACCGCGGGAACAGGACCTTCGTCGAAAAACTCAACGTCTATTCAAAAGCGCTCGGTCTGTCTTCTTTTTCATTTGCCAATCCGACCGGTCTTGATACGTCGGGAACACTCGCACCGACAAACTTCGGGTCCGCTCGCGACGTGGCGTTTTTGTTCGCGCACGCGCTCACCGTCGTTCCCGAAATCCTCGACACAACGAGCACCCGGCAGGGAAGTATCTCGTCGCTTGACCGCACACACAGTGTTGTAAACACAAACACCATTATTGATACCGTGCCCAACGCAATCGGTTCAAAAACAGGCTTTACCGACGCCGCGGGTGGTAACCTTGTGCTGTCGTTTGATGTGGGTATCGGTCATCCGGTTATCCTTGTTGTCCTCGGATCAAGCAAAGAGGGACGCTTCACCGACATGCAGACGCTTGTTGACGCAACGCTTTCGTATTACGACACACCACAGCAGTAGCAAATCTCTTTACCAGACAACCACACTCATATGGAAATTGTTGACGCCATAAAAATCATCGGACCGACCACATTTTCATTTTTCATCGGCATCCTCATCACGCCGATCGTCACACACTACCTCTATGCGAAAAGCATTTGGAAAAAACGAGCCGGCAATACAAAGGGGCTGGGGGACGACAAAGGAACTCCTATATTCAACGAACTACACCGAGAGCGTGAGGTCAAAACCCCGCGTATGGGAGGGTTGGTTATCGTCTGTTCGGTCTTTGTAACCGTCGGTATCTTTTGGCTCATTTCGTACCTGACAACAGGAGGCCCGTCGGGCAAAATAGACTTTCTATCGCGTGCACAAACGTGGCTTCCTCTCGCGGGATTTCTCATCGGCGCAGTCGTCGGGTTTATAGAAGATGTGGTTGTGGTATCGACGTCTCCGCGCTTTCCCGACGGATTGCCGTTTCGCTTCCGCGCGCTTCCCATACTTATTTTCGGCGCATTTACCGCATGGTGGTTTTACGCGAAGCTCGGCATGTCGGAAATCTTTGTGCCGTTTTACGGTCACATTGATTTGGGATTGTGGTTTATCCCGTTCTTTCTCATGGTGCTCCTCGCCGTGCTTGCCTCCGGCATCATTGACGGCATCGACGGGTTGTCGGGAGGAGTTCTGGCTACCGTCTTCTCCGCGCTCGGCGTCATCGCCGCATTTCACAACCAAATAGACATTTCCGCGCTCTCGTTCGTCATTGTCGGCGGACTCCTGGCGTTCCTCTGGTTTAACATTCCGCCTGCGCGTTTTTATATGACCGAAGTCGGATTCATTCCTCTTGCGATTGCAATGACTATTATCGCGTTTCTCACCGACACCGTGCTTCTGTTGCCGCTCATTGCATTCATACAGTTCATCACCGTCATCACCAACATCATTCAGGTTGCATCGAAGAAGTACCGGGGAAAGAAAATCTTCCTTGTTGCTCCTATTCATCACCACTTTGAAGCCATCGGCTGGCCTCCGTACAAAGTGGTCATGCGCTACTGGGTGCTCTCCGTCATCTGCGCAACCGTCGGTGTCCTTACGGCACTTCTGGGGTAGGGAATTTGACACAAATATATATTTTGTTGTCCAACTGTTTTTGGTGTTGACTTTACATACCACTCCTGTACACTCATCAGTCCATGGTGAATGGAATGGTGTGGTTTTCTCCGCAAGGAGATAACCGTCCGGTCGAGAGATCAGACGAGACAGACTACCTCAAACCAAACACAGTGGGTACACGGACTAAGAAGATGAGGAGTGCAATCCTCGCTTCCGAAACCTCCGAAGATGTAGGTCGTAGCTAACTCATCGGGTAACACCGAGAAAGAAAGCGGCGCCGCAACTTCAGAAACGTGTAAACGCCGAGGATGACAGGGAGAGACAGAAGCGGCCTCAAAACCACAACCGTCTCGCAGTCATCATTGCACCAGGATACAAACCGACCCGTATTCGGAATGTATGCGCCTCAGTAAGTAGTCAGGAGCCCGAAAGGATTCCCGACGAACACCAAGGCACTAACCGGTTACTTCCCACAAGGAAGAAACCAGTTACCTCAGAGGAAAACGAGATGCACGAAGCGAACCACTTCGGTGGAACGCGACAAACATCTCAGAGACAGGATCTGCGTAGCCGACTCACGTCAGCGAAACAGAGCCAGTCGCCGGACAGGAGCGAAAGAGAAATGCCTATTTCCCTTAGGCGTCACAATGAAGACATCGTCCTCGCGGATGAAGTCAACAAAGTGAATCTCTTTCAGGGCTCGGGTGCCCTTTGCTCCCAACGTATCAGTCTATCCTCTTAGACCCCAGGTCTTTGAGGTCGACATAGACTTCTGCTCTTCGGCCTCCAGTCCGCGCAACTGGAGAGGGTCACGTCACGATGTACGACGTGGCCCTTTTCTTTATATGCCTTTTATGCACAGTTTTACAAAAAAGATGGGTGCTATACCCCGTTAGATGTTTTTTATTCACACAACTGTTCTCACAAAATAGCGGGTGTGTATCTAACGGGGTATACTTGCACCATGCAACGCTCCGTTGACAGATTTTTTCTTGTTACCACCGTCATTCTCATCACCGCGGGTGTTTTTATTTTCATTTCCGCATCAACCGGACTACTCGCACGACCCGAACACATGACTGTTTCGGGACAGATCATAAAGCAGCTGCTGTCTTTGGGAATAGGACTTTGCTTGGCGCTTTTTATTCTCTCACGGAAAGACACGCTTGCATTCTGGCACAAGTACGCGTTTTACTTTTTTATCGCTGCTCTCGGCGCAACGTTGCTTGTGTTTATCCCCGGTGTCGGTTCCTCCCACGGCGGTGCACTCCGATGGATTGATCTCGGTCCTCTGTCACTGCAACCCGCGGAATTCCTGAAATTCGCCTTCGTATTGTATTTTGCGGCATGGTGCGCCGGTATCCGAAAGCGTGTGCAAACATTTGCATTCGGTCCTCTTGCGCTCCTGGTACTCCTCGGACTGATTGCGCCCATTCTCATCAAACAACCTGACTACGGTTCTCTTATCATTATCGGTATCACAGGATTTTGTATGCTGATATTTGCCGGAGCGCGGTGGAAACATACGTTGCCGCTTCTCGTGGTCGGCGTGTTGTGCGCGGTGCTCGCCGTCATGTTTGTTCCGTACATAGGACAGCGTGTAGATACGTTTTTGCACCCGGATAAAGATCTGCTCGGCGCAGGATACCAAATTAATCAGTCGCTCATCGCAATCGGTTCGGGAGGGCTGACCGGACGAGGGTTCGGTCAGAGTGTGCAAAAATTCAGCTTTCTCCCTGAGCCGATGGGGGATTCGGTGTTCGCGGTATTTGCCGAAGAGTGGGGATTCGTCGGCGCCACATTACTTGTCGCCTTATTCATAGCATTCCTTAATTTCGGATACCGCATCGCAATACGCGCCGAGACGCCTTTTTCGCGTCTCATTGTACTCGGGTTCGTCACAATCATCGTGTCGCAGTCATTTATAAATATTGCGTCCATGACCGGCGTGTTTCCGCTTACCGGAGACCCTCTCGTGTTCGTCAGCAAAGGAGGAACATCGCTCGTTATGACCCTTATTGAAATCGGTATTATCCTGGCAATTTCACGGCACCAAAAAGAGCCGGGTGCCCAAAAAACATAGTAACGAAAGCCGCTATTTCTGGTATACTGAGAGTGTTACTCACCGATACTGATACATAGTGTTATGCGCATCATTCTCACAGGAGGAGGTTCAGGAGGACATTTTTACCCCATGATTGCTGTGGCTCAGCAAATTCATGAAATCGCAAAACGGGATCACTTAGTTGAACCGGAGTTGATTTACATGGGGACGGAGCCGTACGACAATGACGCGCTCCTGGAAAATAATATTGAATTCAAACACATAACCGCAGGCAAACAGCGAAAATACGCGTCCTTCAAAAACTTCACCGATCTTTTCAAAATAGGGTGGGGGATGCTGAAGGCGGTTCTCAAGGTGTTCGTATCCTTCCCCGACGTCGTGTTCAGTAAAGGAGGGTATCCGAGTGTTCCTGTGGTCTTTGCAACCAAACTGTTTCGTATTCCGCTCGTCATACACGAATCGGACACCGTTCCCGGACGCGCAAATGCGTGGGCGGCGAAGTACGCACAACGTATCGCGATTTCATACCCCGAATCGGCCGACCATTTCGAAAAAATTACCGAGAAAAGAAAAAAGAAACCGAGCATCGCGCTCACCGGAAACCCTATCCGACATGAACTGCAAACAACGGCACCGGCAGGAGCACATGAGTTTTTGAAACTTGAAGAAGGTATCCCGACCATTCTGGTACTCGGAGGATCTCAGGGTGCGCAGGTCATCAACGAAACACTCATTGAGACGCTCCCGCGGCTTCTCGATAAGTATCAAGTCCTCCACCAAACCGGTCCCGCACTGCACGACATCACGCGCGGAACAGCGGATATTATTCTTGAAAACAACCCGCTCAAAGAACGCTATCACGCCTTTCCATTTTTGAACGTTATTGCGATGCGCATGGCGGCCGGCGCCGCAGACCTTATCATTTCCCGCGCAGGTTCCGGCTCTATTTTTGAAATTGCCGCATGGGGAAAACCTTCGATTCTTGTGCCGATTCCGACTGACGTCAGCCATGACCAGGAAAAGAACGCGTTTGCCTACGCACGCGCCGGAGCAACGCTGGTTGTAGAGCAGGCAAACCTCACACCTAATCTGCTTGTGTCCGAAATTGAACGACTCTTTGCAGAACCGGAGGAACTCGCTGAAATGAGCAAAAAGGCCTCTGCCTTCGCCCGTCCCGATGCCGCCGCAAAAATAGCTCAAGAAGTGCTTGATGTCGCCCTTGAACATGAAGAATAATCCCTCACAACGTGTAGCGGTCCGCTTTGCACCGTCCCCGACGGGGTTTTTGCATATGGGCGGGGTACGCACTGCATTTTTCAATTTTCTGTTTGCTAGAAAACACGCAGGAACGTTCGTGCTTCGCATTGAAGACACCGACAAAGAACGAAACAGGGAAGAGTGGACCACGGGGCTTATAGACGATCTCGCCTGGCTCGGACTTTCACATGATGTGTTTGCAAAACAATCAGAAAGAACGGAGATGTACCGCAATGCGTTGCAAAAACTCATTGACTCAGGACACGCATACATTTCAAAAGAAACACCGACGGAGCCGGGTCAGCGCGATGAAGTAATCCGCTTCAAGAATCCAAACAAAGTCGTCGCCATTGAAGATCTGATTCGCGGAACGGTTTCTGTTGATACGACAGATCTCGGTGATTTCGTCATTGCACGAAGCATCGAAGAACCGGTATACCACTTCGCCGTTGTGGTTGATGACGGCGACATGAACATAACACACGTCATCCGCGCCGAAGAACATCTTTCAAACACGCCGCGGCAGATTCTTATTCAGGAGGCACTCGGGCTTCCTCGTCCTGTGTACGCACACCTTCCGCTCGTGCTCGCCACCGATAAATCAAAACTTTCAAAACGAAAGCACGGCGAATCGGTCTCACTCACGTACTATCGAAATCGCGGATATCTGCCGCAGGCGATTTTAAACTTTGTCGTTCTCATGGGATGGAATCCGGGCACCGATCAGGAATTTTTCACGCTTGATGAAATGGTTAACCTGTTTGATATCACCAAGGTTCAAAAAGGCGGCGCGGTATTCAACGTCGAAAAATTAAACTGGATTAACCGGCACTACATCCGTGAAATGAGCCCCGACGCCCAGCTTGCTGAGATTGTAAAATACGCTCCCGCGGGAACGGATGTGCAGAAACTCGCGAAAGTACAACCCGTCATCATTGATCACATACAAACATTCGGCGATATACCGGCTATGTTTGAAAGCGGTGAACTTTCGTTTTTTTTCACCGCGCCGGAGTACGATGCGTCACGCCTCGTATGGAAAAATGACGAGCGAGCGACAACCGCACGGCATCTTACTCATGTCTCACGCTGTCTTGAGCCCCTCTCCGATGAATCATTTTCACAAGACACAGTGAAGGCGGCGGTGTGGGAATATGCGGAAACGGAGGGAAAGGGAAATGTGCTCTGGCCGTTTCGATTTGCTCTTACGGGAGCTGATAAATCTCCTGACCCATTTACTGTAGCTGGAATTCTCGGCAAAAAAGAAACCTTAGCCCGGCTTTCTCATGCTCTACACCTCCTGTCATGAAAAAAAAGCTCCTACCAGTATGTGGCGCGGTTTTGCTTATCCTGAGCCTAGGGGTTTTTTCCTCACCGCTTCACGCGGCGGTATCACTTGACGACCTGCAGGATAAGATCAGTGAGAAACAGACCCAAATTGAACAAGTTGAGCGTGATATTAAAAAATACGAAGCAGAACTCCAAAAAGTCGGTGCCGAGCGCGGTACACTTGAAACAGCCATTGCACAGCTCAACCTGACCCGACAAAAACTTCTCAGTGACATAACGTTAACGCAGAAAAAAATTGAACAGACCGGCTACACCATTGAACAACTCGCATCGTCTATACAAGAACAGGAAGAAAAAATCAGCCGTAACAACGTCGTGATTGAGCACGCGCTTCAGTCAATGCACGCATCAGACAATGAATCCTTGGTTGAAATTGTGCTGGGGGGAAACACACTGACCGACGTGTGGACCGAATTTGACCAGCTTGAGCAACTTCAGGCAACACTCCGCGGCGAACTTCAGGAGCTACGGGCTCTTAAAGCCGAACTATCCGACAAAAAAGATTTGGAACAGCAAGAGCACGACTCGCTCAGCGCATACAAATCAAAACTTAACGGACAAAAACAAGTCATTGAGGTGAATAAACAACAAAAGGATGTGCTCCTGAACACGACAAAAAATAAAGAAACTGAATATCAAAAACTAATTGAAGAAAAGCGTCTTGCCGCACAGCAATTTCAAAATGAACTGCAAGAGTATGAAGCGCAGATACAGTACGCGAAAGATCCTTCCAAGCTCCCGCAGAAGGGAAGTAGCGTCCTCGGGTGGCCTGTTGAGAATCCGTTTATCACTCAAGGGTATGGATTGACAAGTTTTGCTTTAAGTGGTGCTTATGGATACAAGGACGGAAAGCCGAACCCGCACAGAGGTGTGGACTTCAGAGGCTCCGTCGGAACACCGTTACTTGCCACAGCGGCGGGAACCGTGCGCGATGCGGTCAACATGGATGCAGCCGCAGGATGCTATTCATACGGGAAGTGGATTCTTATTGATCACGACAACGGATTGTCAACGCTGTATGCGCACATGTCAGTTATGAGCGTCAAAGCCGGCGATTACGTCAAAGCAGGACAAATCATAGGATACGCAGGAGCCAGCGGGTACGCTACAGGCCCGCATTTGCACTTTAGCGTCTTTGACCGTGATGCCGTGCAAGTTTCTCCGTTCTCGTGGAGCATCGGATGCAAAAACACAAAGGTGCCGTACGCGCCGTATGATGCGTACCTTAATCCACTTGAATACCTTCCTCAAACGTAATTAAACGTGATATAACGTTTGTATATGTCTATACACATACCAGAGCACGGCGGTTTTATAAAAATAATCCTCATTGTCGTCATCGCATTGATTGTCCTCGGATACTTCGGACTCAACATAGGAGACATCCTTGCTTCGCCGGTCGTTAAAGAGAACCTCGCCTGGTTTTGGGATTTTTTGACAAATGTTTGGACAACATACTTAAGCGGACCTGCACATTGGCTCTGGGATAATTTGATCAGGGTACTGTGGGACCTGTTTATTGAAGGAGTCGGAAACATCAAAGCAAACAGCGGCCAAGCACCGATGGAGCTTCCAAGTATATAAAAGAGAACCGGACCAAAATCTCCTTATTTCTCAGTATATAGGTCGGAAAAGCGATTGTGCGACGATGGAGTACAGCGTACGCACAATCGCGCCATCTTTTCCGACGTTGTTAAGGAGCAGGTCTCTTGGAATCTCAAGTATAACGTCGGAAAAGATATATTGTGCGACGTATCTAATCTTAAACCCTAGGCCAATAAAGCCCTCTCCCCCAAGGGGTCATTGACAGTTTCCTGCTTTTGTATAACCGGCGGATTGCGCGGCTGATTCATCCGGGTACCATACTTTATTTTCTTCTTTTATTTGCCCTGCCCCGGGACACCACGGAAAGTGGTACTTGGTTCCGTTCTTGGAAACAACGACTCCCCCTGCCCTGTCTATAGACACCTCTGTTTTTTGTGGCCTTGTGGAAGCCATATCATTGACGAACGAGATCTCAGGAACCGTCTGAGACGCCGTATACTGCGCCATATCAATCGATACAGGGCACGTCGGCCCTGAGTAGGTGCGTATCCGGCCCAGGTAAAATGAGGATATTCCCACCATGGCAACAACCCCGAATGTGAGGCCCGCGCCCGAAAAAAGACGTATCAGACGCTTGTTTTTTCGGGCATAGTACGGTATAGTGTTGAGCACTTCATTAATTATTGATAGAGACATATGGCACATAGAAAAGCCGGCGGAACAGCAAAAAACCTGCGAGATTCAAAACCGAAATTCCTCGGTGTGAAAATCGGTGACGGACAAGGCGCACGACCGGGCGCTATTATTGTGCGCCAACGAGGCACACGCATCCTTCCCGGAAAGAATGTTGATATGGGTAAAGACCACACACTCTTCGCGGTCAAAGAAGGAACGGTAAAATTCCGCATGAAACGAGCCGTACGATTTGACGGCACATCTCAGCGAAAGAAAATTGTAGACGTCATAGCTAAATAATAAATAAAACAAAAAGAGAGGTCCAAAGCCTCTCTTTTTGTTTTCTCACCTTCGTCGTTAGTAAAAAATATACTGCATTAAAAAACCACCCGCTCGGGTGGTTTGTAGTTTGTTGTGCAGTATGTTTATTTTTTGTCGGCCTCTATAGACACCGTGAGTGTCGCTTTTGTTTTTCCCGACTGCAGTACCACCGGGGTGTCGCCGGCGTTCTTAATCGGCTCATCAAGCATAAGACAGTCCTGCGGAATCGAAACGCCGAGTTGATTGTAGATTGCTTCCACTACTTTTTCAGGATGAAGTGAGCCGAACAAATGTCCTTTGTCGTTTACTTTTTCAACCAACGAAATTTTCTTTCCTTCCAACGATGCAATATCCTGTTCGAGCGCCTCGTCGTGTGCACGATGGTGCGCACCAAGACGCGCTTTCTGCGTTTCTATTGATTTACGCGCCGACGGAGTCGCCGCTTGAGCAAATCCTTTGGGAATAAGAAAATTGATCGCGTATCCTTCGGAAACGTGCACAATATCGAACTTTTTACCTACTTTTGCGACGTCTTTAAGTAAAATAACTTCCATATGCCACCAGCATACTACAAACCGTGTCCCCAACCAACCCCGAACAACACACTCCTTTGGAGGGCAGGAAGGGTGTTATTCCGAGAGAATACGTACGGCCGAATCAAGCTGCGGGTCTTTGCCGGCCTCAAAATCTTCAAATGTCCTTTCAATAAGAATGTCGGGAGTTAATCCGCCATCGGAAATTGATTTTCCTTCCGGAGTCGTCCACTCGCCGACGGTCAACTTCAGTGATCCTCCCCCGGAAATGGGGATGAGTTCCTGCACTGAACCCTTTCCGAACGTCTTCTGCCCTACAATCGTCGCAATATCGTGTTCCTGCAATGCTCCGGCAAGAATTTCAGATGCCGATGCGGAACCTTCATCAACAAGCACAACCATATCAAATGTGTTTTCTAAAAGCGGGTAGCCGGCACTTCGGTATACGTCCTCTTCCCTTCCCTGGTCGAATTTTTCACGGACAACGACTGCACCTTCCGGCAAGAAATAGCTAGCGATGTCAACCGACGCATCAAGAAATCCTCCGGGATTTCCTCGAAGATCAAGAATAAGTTTTGTGCTCTTGGACGCGACAAATTCCGTGAGCGCCTGACGAACCTGCTCGGGTGATTTGGCGTCAAAGTTGTACAAGGAAATAAGGAAGATGCCGTCTGAACGGAGTTCCGTGTCCAGTGTCGGTATTGAAATATTTTCACGTGTGATGGTAAACGTCAGAAGTTCGTCGCTCCCGTCGCGCGCAAGCGTCAAAACCACGTCTGTACCGATATCACCACGGATACGCTTGACGGCCTCATCGGCAGAAAGTTCGGCTGTGGTTTCGCCGTCAATTTCGATGACAAGGTCGCCGGCACGGATACCCGCGCGCTCCGCAGGAGAACCCTTCAGCGGTGCTATAACCGTCACCGCGCCGTCTTTCTCCCCTATTTCCATTCCCACTCCGCCGAAACTGCCGAGAATCATGTCCTCAAACATCTGCGCATCTTCAGGCGGGAAAAATGTACTGTGCGGATCATCGAGCGAACCGACGAGACCCTTAATCGCCCCCCACACTTTTTCTTCGGACACAGACGTTGATGCAAAAAAATACTTGTCGTTAATGAGCGTCCAAACAGACCAAAACGAATCAAAATCGGCGACGATCGGCTCAGGTGTTTGCGCGTGTTTGATGTCCGCAACAAACGCAGACTGAGGAATACTGTCCCGGCCGACAAAGAAGCCGACCCCGAAAATGAGGACTGCGCAAAAAACCAGAATTACTTTGTGAACACGCGGCATAGCAAGCTATTATCACATACAGTAGAATGAATGCACAAGAACATGGCTACCACGATTCACTCGTACAAGAACCTCACCTGGATTGATGTCGTTTCTCCGACCGAAAACGAGGTTGATTTGCTTGTTGAGCAGTACGCTATTCCCAAGCCTGTCGGCAGAGAGCTCCTCATTAATACACGCAGGTCACGCAGCGATGTGTACAACTCGTGCGCGTATCTCGTATTACATTTTCCGAAAAAAGAGGGCCACGTAGGATCACGCAAGACCCTCCACGAGATTGATTTCGTTATCATGCCCGAAACGCTCATCACGACGCGTTATTCAGGAGACCGGTCTATGCAGGAATTTGCGGAACTGTTCGACAACAAAACACTGACGCCGGACATAGAGGACGTCGGCGCCCTTGTGCACCAGATGATAGAAAAACTCTACGGGTCTTTTGAATATGACTTGGAACGCATCGGTAAACTGCTTGAAAATATTGAAGAAAAAATTTTTTCGGGACAAGAGAAAGAGGTGGTCCACTCGCTGTCCCTTCTCGGACGTGAACTTGCCGATTTTAAAAAAGCCCTCGGCTACCACGAGGAAGCACTGGAAGAAATTGCTTCCTCCGGACAGTCGTTTCTGGGTGAATCGTTTGCCCACCACCTGCGCAGCATTATCGGTGACTATCGCCGTACACGCCACCAACTCACCGGCGAAGAATCTTTCTTTGAGGAACTGCGCCAAACGAACAACTCCTTACTTGCGATTAAACAAAACGAAGTTATCAAAACACTCACGATTATTGCGTTCATTACCTTCCCTCTGACGCTGATTGCCGGTATTTTCGGTATGAATACCGTCGGTGCTCCGATTACGGGACACATGTACGATTTCTGGATTATTATCATCATCATGGCGACACTCTCGGTGCTTATGTACAGTTTCTTTAAATACAGACGCTGGCTTTAGAACATATGCTGACTCTCTACAACACTTTAACCAGAACCCAAGAACCGTTTGAACCCATAGCCGCACCCAAGGTCGGCATGTACAACTGCGGACCCACGGTGTACGACCGTGTCCACATCGGCAATCTGCGCGCGTATGTTTTTTCGGATACGCTACGTCGGGTACTTGCTGCAAACGGCTACGACGTGCTGCAGGTTATGAACATCACCGATGTCGGCCACCTCTCGTCCGATGCCGACTCAGGTGAAGATAAAATGACGAAGGGTTTGAAACGCGAAGGACTTCCGATGACGCTTGAGGGAATGCGCGAGCTGGCGGAGCGGTATACGAAAGCATTTGAAGAAGACCTGGCGGCGCTCAATATTTTGCACCCGCAGGAACTCCCGCGCGCAACAGACAACATCCCCGAGCAAATCGACATCATTAAACGTCTTGAAGAAAAAGGATTTACGTATGTCATTGACGGTGACGGTGTCTATTTTGATACGGCAAAAGACGCGGGCTACGGCAAGCTCGGCGGACTCACCCCTCTTGAAGACATTCGCGCAGATGCGGAAGGTACATCAAAACACGGTCCGCGTGATTTCGCGCTGTGGAAATTCAATACGCAGCTCGGTTGGGAGAGTCCGTGGGGTAAAGGATTTCCCGGCTGGCATATTGAGTGCTCCGCAATGAGTATGAAGTACCTCGGTGAGACATTTGATATTCACACAGGTGGTATTGATCACATCCCCGTGCACCACAACAACGAAATCGCACAATCCGAAAACGCCACGGGAAAACCGTTCGCCCGTTTCTGGCTGCACAATGCGTTTCTTAATATTGATAACGAAAAGATTTCTAAGTCGCTCGGCAACGCTCTCGTCCTTTCAACACTACAAGAGCAAGGTATCACTCCCCTTGCCTACCGCTATTGGTTGCTCACCGGACACTACCGAAGCGAAATTAATTTTAGTTTGGACGCGCTTTCCGCAGCACAAACTGCATACACAAAATTGATTGAACGTGTGCGCGAACTCGGCGACGACATAGGCACGGTGCACGACGGCTACTACGAACAGTGTATGAATGCGGTCAATAATGATTTGGGTACGCCGCAGGCGATTGCCGTCTTGTGGGAGGTATTAAAAGACACCAACGTCTCTCCTGCCGACAAAAAGGCAACACTCCTTGCGTTTGATGTCGTGCTCGGTTTACAGCTCGATGCAGTTGAAGCAGTTACGGTTTCCGATGATATTCAATCACTCCTTGATGCGCGAGCAAAAGCGCGAGAAGAAAAAGACTGGGCAACATCCGACGC
>CAZVYH010000008.1:1387-7023 GCA_964631485.1 uncultured Candidatus Saccharibacteria bacterium | reverse complement strand
TAGAGCTTGCCCGTTTCGAAACGGGGCTGCTTAGGAACGGTCTCCGGATCCACCGAGGAGATGCTCTCCTGGATCTTGTTGAAGATCTCCAACATTGATGGGAGATACTCCAGGGCAGCTACGCAGTGGATATTCTTGGGAAGCGACTCTTGCTCACCCGGAAGGTCCCAAGGCAAAGCGAAGACGATGAAGTGACGACGATCGTTCTTCCACACCTTCTCCAACTCCTGCTTGTTCTCGACGATCACGACGTCTGCCGTCGTGGCATCCGCGTGATCGAAGTCGTACAGCCCCTCTCCGAGCAGCGTATTGAATACGTGCTTGAGTACGCGGGCAAGCGCAGTAGAAAGCAACATGCACACTTTCATGGTCTTCTTCTCCTTTTCTGTTGTGTGATACGGTTGTTTTAAAAAACAGACTAGCATTCTAAAACAACCGTACCACGTATCTTCTGGGGTATATTATACTACATATTTATCATGTTTGTCAATGTACTTGTGAAATAGAGGTATACGCTTATTTGTCCCCCAGATACGCACAGATACTCCCCTTTTTTGTGCCCTACGGGACAAAAAGGTGTTTTGGCGTTTGTGGTAGTATCTACGTACATGGCACCCACACCTCACACAAAACCGGTCCGTACACCGCCGTCAGATGTAGAGACAGAGAAAGCACTTCTTGGTTCCATTCTCCTGCGACCCGAAGCCGTTCATGAGGTAATCGACATCATCACTCCTGAGTCATTTTATGCGCACAAACATGGCACGATTTTCTCCGCGATGTTTGATACCTACAAAAAAGGAGAACCTATCGACCTCGTTTCACTGTCTTCACGCCTGAAAGAACTCAAAGAGATGGACGCCGTCGGCGGTATGGGATACCTCACCGGCTTAGTGGATACGGTGCCGTCGTCAATGAACGCAAAACACTACGCCGAAATCGTACAGAAAAAATACACAATGCGTCAGTTGATTGAAGCGGCGCATCACATCACCGAACTCGGTTTTGCCGAAGAAGAAGAACTTGAAGAGTTGTTGGATAAAGCGGAAAAGAGAATTTACGAAATCACCTCGGCGCCGAGCAATAAAAAATTCATTCCCATTAGCGATGTGCTCGCAGACGCATTTGAACGCCTGGATAAACTACAAAAATCCTCAGGGACACTCCGCGGTGTACCGACAGGTTTCCCTGAACTGGATAACAAAATCGCCGGACTTCAACAATCAGACCTCATTATTCTTGCGGCTCGACCGTCCATGGGAAAAACATCCCTCGCGCTTGATATCGCACGCCACACATCTATTCGTCACGGAACGTCTGTCGGAATCTTCTCTCTCGAAATGAGCGCTCAGCAATTGGTAGACCGCATGCTTGCCGCGGAAGCACAAGTGGACGCGTGGCGTTTGCGTACGGGAAAACTCTCAACTGATGACGAGTTTGAACGCATCAGTGACGCCACCAACAAACTCTCGCAGGCAAAAATCTACATTGACGATCAGGCGGGTAACAACATTTTAAAGATGCGCTCCGTCGCCCGACGCCTCAAGAGCGAAAAAGGATTGGACCTCATTATCGTGGACTACCTCCAACTCATGGTTCCCGCGGGAAAAAACCGCCAGCAAGACAACATGGTGCAACAGGTGACCGAAATCTCCCGCTCACTCAAGCAACTTGCCCGCGAACTCAACGTGCCCGTTGTTGCCCTCTCACAGCTCTCACGTGCCATTGAACAGCGCCGTGGACGGCCACAGCTCTCCGACTTGCGTGACTCCGGTTCTATTGAGCAAGACGCCGACTTGGTTATGTTTATTCACAGCGAAGATCGCTATAAAGAAGTCGGTGAACGCAGTAATATCGTGGAACTTATTATCGCCAAACACCGCAACGGTCCGACAGGTATGCTTGAGCTCTACTTTGACGACAAAAAAGCCACCTTCCGTTCACTCGAACGCCACGGTGTGGAGCAATTTGACGCTTCCGCTCAAGGAGCAAGCGCGGAGTTTTAATTTAATTGGTCTATTTTTGAAAAATAGGATGTGAAAAGGCCCGGGGGTGTACAACCCTCGGGCCTCCCTGTACGGGAAATTCGGAACTTCAGGAGGTCATCAGCTCGACATCGTGGGGCGACATAGTCGTCTGAGACTCGTCATCCTGCAGGACCTTGAGCACGTAGTCATCGCGGATTTCGATGACTACCCCCGGGGTCCGGTTCCACACCAGTGGGTTTCGCACGCGCGTCCCCACGACGATACCGCGCCGCCGGACAGCGAGCTTGCGCCGGGAGATGGTGCGCCACAGCGCGATGGCCTTGTAGGTTTCGTTGAAACCCACAAAGACCTCGAACTTCATGATGCCCCTCATCTCGGCGAGAGCGTCACTCTTGACCTTCTGGTCCTTCGTTCTCCACGACTCGTTGACGAGGCGGTCTACCCGGTCCAACTGCTCCTGGTTTTCCGCCAAAGAGAACTGGTCCATCAACCTCACCTTCTTCCCCATGATTCCTCCCTGTTGTGAAAGATCCGTTGTTCAGTCAAATCACATTGGTTTGACCTCTACATTCGTGCGTATTATAACAGAAAAATATAATGAGTCAATATCTACAAAATAATAAATAAACGCTCAAAAAAACAGATCTCTGATAAAATAAGCATATGAACGCCATCCAAAAACTAGCTGAATATTTTCAAAAGTTCCCCGGTATCGGACCACGACAAGCAAAACGTTTCGTGCACTTTCTTCTTACCCAAGACAAGACATTCGTCAAAAGTTTGTCTGAGCGTATTGAAGAACTTCAAGCGTCTATTTCACGCTGTAACCAGTGTCATCGTTTCTTTGACGCAGACGGATATGCTGAAGTGTGCGATATTTGCTCATCGCCAAACCGCGATACACACCTGCTCATGGTGGTAGAAAAAGATGCCGACTTGGATGCCATTGAAAAAACACACGCATACAACGGCCTCTACTTCGTCATCGGAGGTACCGTTCCACTTCTTGAAAATGCACCTTCAAATCTCAAAACAGATGAGCTCACGAAGTACGTGCAAAAAAATATCAAAAACCTCAAAGAAATCATTATTGCCACAGGAGCACACCCTGAAGGTGAGATGACCGCCGATCATGTGAAGTCACTTCTCTCCCCTATCACCACCGAAAACGGTATTCTTATTTCCATGCTCGGACGAGGACTTTCTACAGGAACCGAACTTGAATATTCCGACGCCGACACCATTAAAAGCGCGTTTACGAATAGACGGTAACCATGGTTGAGATCATTTTTGAATCCCACGGGACAACGTATGACAACGAGACACACCTAGCATCGGGTCATTTTGATGTTGCACTCTCTCCTCTTGGAATTCAACAGTCAAAAGAAATGGGTGAGCGATACGTAAATGAACATTTTGATGCAATTTTTTGCTCTGATTTACAACGCTCTTTCAAATCAGCTGAACTAGGTTTTGGAAATAAATTTCCAATTATCAAGGACGCTCGGTTACGTGAGTGTGACTATGGTGACCTAACTCAACATCCAAGTTCGGAAGTTGATACAGAAAAGCCAAAACGAATTCATGAGCCCTTTCCTAATGGAGAAAGTTACGAACAAACATCACTCCGAATGAAAGAGTTTTTGAGTGATTTGCTTAAAAATTACGATGGTAAACGAGTCATGATTATCGGACACCGTGCCACACAGTACGGACTTGAACACCTAATTAAAAAAATTCCTCTTGAGGAAGTCATTCCTGCTCCTTGGAAATGGCAACCAGGATGGGAATATAACCTTGAATCAATTTAAAAAGCTAACAAAAACTGCATGAAAATAGAGAAAAAAGCATGGCCGGAATTATTTGAACAAATTCTCGGCGGCAAAAAGACATTTGACCTACGGCTTAATGATTTTGAAATTGCTGAAGGTGACACACTTGTGTTGCGAGAGTGGAATCCGGAGACAAAAGAGTACACAGGACGAACAATAGAAAAACAAGTTGGGTTTGTCGGAAAGTGGATGATCAATGAATTGACGACATTCTGGCCGCGAGAGGATATTGAAGAAAAAGGTCTCCAGATTATCTCGTTAAAAGATAATTAGAGATTATTAAATATATGAAAAAACTCACGACGTTGTGTATCGTTCACCAACACCCCAACGTGTTGTTGGGAATGAAAAAGCGTGGGTTTGGCATGGGGCGATGGAACGGTTTCGGAGGAAAAGTCACACCTAATGAGACTATTGAAGAAGCGGCACGGCGAGAATTCCAAGAAGAAGCCGGTATTGAAGTATCTGACCTAAATAAAGTCGCGATAATCGAGTTTGAATTCCAAGGGAACCCAGAAACCATTGAGATGCACGTGTTCCGTTCTGAGATTTTTTCCGGAGAACCGATGGAAAGCGAAGAGATGAAACCACAGTGGTTCCACGTCGATGAGATTCCGTTCAGTGAGATGTGGCCCGACGATATCCACTGGATTCCTCTATTTTTAGCAGGAAAGAAATTCAAAGGAAAATTCCTTTTTGGAGAAGCTGACACAATTCTTGCACAGGAACTGACAGAGGTAACGGATCTGTAACTTATGGACCAACAAACGATTAATTATTGATTGGCTCTTCCCTGCCCTCCTTGTTTTAATTTCGTACTTGATTAAATAAAAAGAAAAAGCCCCCGGCTCCCAGAAAACGGACGAATCCGTTAGCTGAAAGCGCGGGGGTCTTAGTGCCGGCTGCGCGGCCGATGATCAGGCGCGGACGAGGGCGCCGGAGAGCGCGTCCTCGAACATCACGCGCATCGTCTCCCGGCCGCCGCACTCGCACATCTCCTTGCGCGCGGTGGCGAAGCCGGCCTTGTTGAGGACGTTCATCTTCGGCCCCATGTTGCAGTCGCACAGGACGAAGACGGTCTTCTCCGGGGTCAGGCCGTGCTTGGCCGCGAGCTCGATGATGTGCTCGGCGCCGTAGCTGCCGACGTAGAAGACGAACTCGTCGATGGTCGGCAGCGCCTCCATGAGCTTCGCCCAGAGGGGGTTGACGACACCCTCCGTCTCCGCACGCCATTCCGCCTTCGTCGATCCGAACTGGGTGATGCCCCAGGCCTGACCGGTCTCGTTCTGGAGGAGCAACACGGCGTTGCCGTTCTGCTCGTGCCAGCCGTTCTCGAGACCCGGAACGAAGGTGTTGTACGACATCATGACGGTCCGCATTGGCCCACGTCCTTTCGTTGTGAGAGATCAAAGTAGACGACATGCCTACTTTCTGGGGTTAATAATAGCATTATTAATATAATTTGTCAAGTACCCTAGCCCCACTCGTGCGAAATGACTCGTACAAAAAATCTCCTCGATGTCGGGGAGATTTTTTATACTTTCTTGATTGTTACCTTTGAGAATGGCTGGCGATGACCGCGCTTTTTGTAGTATCGGCTCTTTGCCTTGTATTTAATGACCGTTACTTTTCGTCCCCGCCCTTGCGCATCAACAGTTGCTTCAATCTTTGCGCCCGCGATGTACGGAGTTCCGAGCGTTGTCGCCGAACCGTCGTCCATAAGCACTACCTTATCAAAAACAACCTTCTCACCTGCCGCAATGGGAAGTTTTTCGGTTACTATTGACTTGTCATCAGAAACGAGGTATTGCTTTCC
>CAZVYH010000008.1:0-1287 GCA_964631485.1 uncultured Candidatus Saccharibacteria bacterium | reverse complement strand
TACCTCGGCGATACTGCCCGTGTCCCCTACGGCTCGCGTTCCAAGGAAGTCGTCTACGAATTTTCAAAACAGGCGGTGGATTTTCTTTTTTCACACGGCGCAGAGCTTATTATCTTTGCCTGCAACACCGCCTCCTCCGACGCGCTTCGACGTATCCAAAGAGAGTATGTACCTGAACACCACCCGAGTAAAAAAGTGCTCGGTGTTCTCATCCCTGCCGCCGAAGCGGCCATTGAAAAAACAAAGAGCGGACGCATCGGCGTTATCGCCACCGAAGGCACCGTACGCTCGGGCGCATTTCCGCGAGAACTCGAAAAGTTGAATGCGGGTATTACCATATTTCAACAGGCCTGCCCCCTACTCGTCCCGATCGTAGAGGAAGGAGAGGAACGCTCTCTTGCCGCAAAACTTATTGTGGAGCGTTACCTTGCGCCGTTGCGTAGGAAGAATATCGACACGCTCATTTTGGGATGCACGCACTACGGCATTCTGCAGTCACAGATAAAAAAGGTGCTCGGAAAAAACACCACCATTATTTCGGAATCGCGCGTCGTACCGAAAAAACTGAAAGACTATCTCGCACGGCATCCAGAAATCGAACATAGACTCACCAAACGAGGTTCTGTGCGCTTTTTCTCAACCGATCTCACCGAACGGTTTCTGCGCCTCGGCAGCCGCTTTTTTGGGAGAAAAATAAAGGTGGAAAAAACGCTTCTTATATAACCCTTAGCAGAGTGGTACACTACTACCATATTCGTTAAACAACTCTCATCATGGACACAAGCGCACAAACACTGGACAAGTTGGAAAAAATAATGAAAGAGGAAGCACGCGAGCTCAAAAAAAAGCAAGAGAAACTAAAAGAAAGACAGGGTGAAGCGGCAAGTAAAAAGAGGGCGTACGAGAGTGCGCAGGCGTCCGCAAACGAAAAACAGGCCTTGGCAAAAAAGGCTCAAGAAGAATCTGAGCAGGCAGACGCGGCCGTCACCTCCCTTGAGTCAGACATTGCATCCATCGAAGCAGAACAGGAGAAGAATGAAGAAAAACTGAAAGACCTGCAGGAGGCACTGAAAGGAGAAAAGTAATCCTTCGCGATCCACTGCTGATACAGACAGGTGGTGACTACCTGTTAATAAATTCCTCAATCCTGTCCTTGGTTACCACGGTCCTGATTTCAACGTCAGCACCAAAGGCTTTATGAGCGTATTCTTCCAAGGGTACGGTGTGTCCGATCATCGGGTCATACACCAGTCCGTCGCAAAGACAGACAATGTGTGCACCCCAGGT
>CAZVYH010000007.1:23183-24674 GCA_964631485.1 uncultured Candidatus Saccharibacteria bacterium | reverse complement strand
CAGCAACCTATTTCCTATGTCACTCACACGTCGCATCTCTCTCCTTGTTTTTCTCGCCGTACTGGCCTTTAGCCTCCGGCCGAATGCAGTGCAGGGAATGTGCGACCCGCAAGGAGACGGAGAGAGGTCCCCAAGAATTGAGACTATGGGAACGATTTCGCTCAATGCGGGTCACACCACCCTTACGTTCTCAAACGCTATCTGGTTTCCGGGTGCGCTATGCCAGGGAGATATGGGTGCCCCTAAAGACGGTTCGGCCGTTGCATTTGTTGACCAAACACCGATACAAATAAGCGGTAGTGTAATGTATCGGGACACACCGGGTCCGCACTCGTATACTTCGACACTCGACGTTTCTTCGTTGCCGAACGGAACGTACACCTTAACGTTTCTTGTTGACAGCATCTTTGGCAACCCTTATTTTGTTCAACAAAGTCTTCCATTCACCATCAACCGCCCGCCTGTTAATTACAGGCTAACCGTCAATAAAGCCGGAACAGCTTCAGGTGTTGGTTCTGTTTCAAGTAGTCCGGCGGGTATCACGTGCGGTGCTGACTGTTATCAAGATTATACAAGTGGGACGTCAGTAACACTCACCGCAACACCGGGCGCTTCTACGTTTGCCGGATGGAGCGGCGGAGGATGTTCAGGAACAGGCACATGTACGGTTACGATGGACGCGGCCAAAACTGTTACTGCAACATTTAATACAACAGGCGGAGGTACGTATTGGACACTGAACGTTACTAAGAACGGAACAGGAACGGGTGTTGTTTCAGGCGGTCCCATCAACTGCGGCAGTACGTGTTCAGCGTCAATAGTTGAACCAACTTCGGTTTCCCTTTCTGCAAATCCCACCGCTGGCTCGGTATTTGCCGGATGGAGCGGAGCGTGTTCAGGAACCGGATCGTGTACTCTGACAATGAATGCAAATAAGAATGTTACCGCAACATTTAACCTTTCAGGGGCGACCGGCTGTGCCCAAGTTTCAATATCTTCAAATGTTCCGACAACATGGTGGATGGGAGGACCGATGACGGACGGTCAGCCGATAGTACAAGACACTCCTTCAAGCGGCCGAGTGTACACGACTGATAACAGCGGTAACCCGCTTCCGACGGGTTCATATAGTGGTACTGTCCTAACTGGTCCGGTTTCTTTCGGTACACCGGCCGGCGGGTGGTATGGATTGGTTATTACTCCCAACAACTCACAGTGGTGTACAGGCGGTAACGATATTGCGTGGACGGCTCAATTCAAAAGAGACGGCACATGTGGAACTGCAAACGGTGTTGCAACATATACTCAACCCAGTACCAACCTATGCAGTACCGGGGCGGCATCCGTGGTCTCCGGAAGTGCGTCTCAGTGGACGTGGTCGTGCACAGGAGAATACGGAGGAACAACGGCAAGTTGTGCCGCGCCGAAACAATATAGACTCGACGTAACAAAGAGTGGTGCCGGTACAGGTTCGGTTACAAGTAGTCCGGC
>CAZVYH010000007.1:0-23083 GCA_964631485.1 uncultured Candidatus Saccharibacteria bacterium | reverse complement strand
GACTCGACGTAACAAAGAGTGGTGCCGGTACAGGTTCGGTTACAAGTAGTCCGGCAGGAATTTCGTGTGGCGCTGATTGTACAAATAACTATTCATACAACACATCAGTAACATTGACAGCAACTCCAAGCGCGGGAGAAACATTTTTGGGGTGGAGCGGAGGCGGGTGTTCAGGAACCGGCACATGTACAGTCGTGATGACGGGAGACAAAACAGTTAATGCAAACTTTGGACACGGAACACGTACTCTTACGGTGACAAAAAATGGTTCGGCAGCAAGCGGAGGAAGAGTGACGAGCAATCCACCGGGTATTGATTGCGGCGCCACTTGTTCGCATGCCTACACATATGGTTTGACGGTGCAGCTTACTCCGGGTGTTGTTGCCGGTTCGGGAGCAAAATTTGTTCAATGGGGCGGTGCGTGTTCAGGCTCAGGATCTTGTACGCCGACAATGACGATGGCGCGGACGGTAACTGCAACATACAACCAGACATATACTCTTGCCATTACCAAGGCAGGCACAGGCACGGGCACAGTCACGGCGCCTATCGGCACGACGGTTGACGGTATTAGCTGTGGAACGAACTGTTCGGAAGGGTATTGGGTGAACACAATTGTTACTCCGACTCCGGTTCCTGCCGCGGGGTCTGTATTTGCAGGATGGAGCGGAGACGCGGATTGTTCCGACGGCTCTCTGACGATGGCCGCGAATAGAAACTGTACGGCAACATTTAATTTGGACGCGGTTGCGTGTTCCCCGGCAAGTCAGCAATGGGGCGTGGGTGTGCCGATAAGTCCTGCACTTACCGCTTCGGGTGGTGGGGGCACCGGAACGTACTCATGGAGTGCGCCTGCAGGTAATCCGATAAACGGAACAGCGGATACATTTTCAACGACATTTTCAACCGAAGGAGTAAAAACGGTTACCGTCACAAGCCAGGCGCAGGGTGCGAACTGCACAGTGAACGTCGTAGGAACAATTATTGTCTCGTCAAACATGTTGACAAGTTGGGGTCTGTCCGGAGGTGTGACGGTCATCAATGCTTCCAATACAACGGGGGAAACATACCACGACCAGCTGGGAAACAGGGTATACACACTTATACCGGCAATTATTCCTGGATACTCGGCGACAATAACAAGTGGTACCGGCCTCCCATTGCCGGGTGGTTCCCAGACGCTCCCTTCAAGCGGCGGCACGATTACGTTTAATATAAATTATCAACCTGACGGAAGCAGTGGGACGGTTGATTTGAAAATCGGGACGAGTGACGGGCCCGTTGACATCCCCATCGGCACAACAGTTGGTCTGAATTGGGATACGACGAACATGGAAGATTGCGAAGGTGTCGGCGGTGTTCCGAACTGGACGACTAACCCGAAGGCTGATGACAACGGAAGTGAAACAAGCGGGGCCGTTATGAGTGACGGAACGGTATTTACGTTGACCTGTAAAAATATATACAACGGTCTTGATACGTCGGACTCCGTCACGGTGGATGTCCACTACGCGCAGTGTTTTGACGGGGAGGATAATGATGGTGACGGACTGGTTGACCATAATGGATTCAAGGGTCAGCCGAGCGAAATAAGCGACGGATGCCCGCAGTGTGTAAGTGACAACATGCTCTTATGCCCCGAAGCTTGCGTAGGGACCGGATGTGATGACGACGAGTACGTCCCTCCAATTCCGGACTGTAGAGATGATGGTTTTACGGCAAACCCGGACAATGACAATGACGGTCTGATAGATGAACTAGACCCCGGTTGTTGGGATGATGAATCTGACCCGAGCACGTACGATTCTGAAGATGATGATGAACGTAATAATCCTATCGCGCAGTGTAACGACACGTTTGATAACGACGGCGACGGGTTTGTAGACTACGTGGGTAGAGACGGAGCGCATGGAAACGCGGACGACGACCCGGAATGCACCGACCCGACGGATACTTCCGAGCTAGCGGACCCCGATCTCGAAGAGTTCTAGAAAAGACGGCGTGTTGTCTTTTGAGAAATAGAAATGTAAAACCGAGCTCTCTGATGAGCTCGGTTTTAATCTTGCGTTTTACACGCAGACAGCGTAAGGTTTTTATCGGAACGTAGTACGACCGCCTTCGGGCAGAGGGAGATGATATGCGTCTTCTCGCGTGTCTGGTGTTGTGTGCGCTGTTTCTGGTTCCCTGCGCGTTCGCCCAAGAGCTGACGCCGGCAACCGAGCTCTCCTCGGGCGTCTGGGTGATCCACGAGGCCGCTCCGGACAACGTTGCCGACAAGGGGACCGCTCTCCTGTGTCGCCCCGACGTGTTCACCCTCTGTCTGAAGGACGGATGGTTCACGGTTCATTTCACAATGGACTGGGGGTCGGACGAAGAGCTTCCCGGGCGCGTCATCCTCAATCCGTTTCGTGACGGCTACGGCGGGTTCTGGGCGTACAGCGATGACAACCCGGAACTTGCCGTGAAGGTCATCGACGGCTGTGCCGTCAACGGTCGGTACTGGGTCTACGCATCGGGTCTCACGGATCGCGCGTTCCTGCTGACCATCACGGACGGCCACGGAAACACCGCGTACTACGGCAAGTTTGCCGGGTACATGGTGTCCTTCCAGGACACACACTCGATCTTCGCCTGCCCCGGCTACTAGCCCTCGCTCTTTCCGTTGTTTTTTCTGTCGCACCCCGCCCGATTCGGCTTTCTGCCGGACGGGCGTTTTCCTTTCTTACAGAAGCAAAACTCCTGTACGTTTCTTGCATATATACGGAACGTCGGGTATAGTTTTCTTCACAAGGCCGGAGAAAGTAGGCATCCCGAGCGTGTCGAGGGAAGAGGTCCTACTGAGGTCGACCACTCGTTAGAGCGGCGGCACTTGTAGCCGTTTTTTTGTTTAACGAAAAAACACACAAAAACATATGCCAATTACACGAAAGCAGAAAGAAACCATTCTTGAAAAACTCCAGGGTATTTTCAAGAGTGTTCCCTCAGCTGTCTTTGTGAACTTCCACGGGCTCACGGTTCATGACGCCATGGATATCCGCAAGGAGTTGAAGGCAAACGATGTTGGGTACACCGTCGCGAAAAAAACACTCATCAAAAAGGCGCTTGAGGGCGCCAAAGCGAAAGGAGACATCCCTGCGCTTGATGGAGAAGTAGCAATTGCTTACCCACGAAGTGCAGATGCGGTTGATACAACAGCACCGGCGCGAAATATCTACACGTTCCAGAAGAAATTCGACGGACGACTCGGCATTCTCGGCGGTATCTTTGACGGAGAATTTCTCAACCGCGAGCGCATGCTTGAGATTGCGACTATTCCGTCACAGGATGTTCTGCGCGGCATGTTCGTGAACGTCATTAACTCACCGATTCAGCGGTTTGTTATCGCGCTCAATGCCATTGCGGAGAAGAAAAATTAATTCGATTTAATCTAATACTATGGATGATCAAACAACAACTCCTGCAGTAGAAGAAACCACAGCTCCGGCGGCTCCGGTTGCCGAGGCAAAGAAGGACGTAGCAATTCCTGCAGAGTTCAAAAAAATTATTGATGCAATTGAAGAGATGAGCGTGTTGGATCTCAACCGCCTCGTCAAAGTGTTTGAAGAGAAGTTCGGCGTTTCAGCGGTTGCCGTTGCGGCTGCTCCTGCAGCGGGCGCGGCAGGCGGTGCGGATGAAAAGTCAGAGTACAACGTTGAACTCACCTCAGCCGGCGATAACAAAATTGCCGTCATCAAGGCGGTGAAGGAAGTCTCGGGATTGGGTCTTAAGGAGGCAAAGGATCTTGTGGACGGCGCACCGGGCATGATTAAGGAGGGCGTCAAAAAGGAAGATGCAGAAGCAATGAAGAAAAAGATTGAGGAAGCGGGAGGAAAGGTAACACTGAAATAATCCTTTATACAAAAAATAAAAACACCCCCAAAAGGGGTGTTTTTATTTTATCCCCGCACGAGTTGTATGTGGTGTATGGGACGATATACTGAGGTGTGTTTTTATAGGTAATTAATATAGAACATATAAATATGCGATACACATTATTTGGGGCAGTACTTCTCTTTGCGGGCGCACTGTCAGTCAGCGCGTACTCGTATGGTGATCTCGACATTTCCATAGACGGAGATGAGTACACAATCGGTAGCGGCGACGCACAGCTTGATGTGAACGTCGGCAAAGACAGTGTACAGACGGACTATCAAGCCGGCGGTCAGTCGGCGTCTATTAACGTGACGAATGACACCAACACGGTTACCGGGACGGTTTCCGGCAATGCTTCGGGCAACACCACCGGTAATACGCAGACCGGAGGAGTTGTGAACATTTCTTCCTCAGGCAAGTCCTTAAAGATTGAGGTTGAGGGTTCGGACCTTTCTTCAGAGGAAAAAAGGGCCATTGTTAACCTTGAGGGAAACACACTGACGACAATTAAAACAGATGATGACTTGAAGGCGTACAACTCCGTTGTGATTGAAACAAACCCGAACATCAGCACGATTTCCTCCGATGACGGATCTGTTGAAATCACCTACCGACACCCCGCGAAGTTTTTGGGAATTTGGCGCACATCACTGAATGCGACCGCCCGCGTGGAAAATAACGAGAGAGTGAGCATTCAGCTTCCGTGGTACAGTTTCCTGTTTTCAACAGGAAAAGGTGACGTTGAAAAAACAATCAACGTGAACCTGGAAAATGACGCGATGGTACAAGTGAACTCAGACGGCGGTGCTTCGGCAGACCTGACGGTTCAGAATGAGGCCCGCGCCATTAATATCGTTACGTCACAAATCGGAGGGCAGGGCTCGGCTACCATTTCCGGTTCAAACGGCAACAGTGTAGACTTCGGGTTCTAGTAGCAAAAACTGAAAAATTTCGCACACAAGTGCATAAAAACACCCCAAAAAGGGGTGTTTTTATTTAAAAAAGCGATATACCCAGCACATAGGTATAATAATTAAATCCACCTATTCCTTTTAAAAACACCATGTGCTGGGTATACTAACTCTTGTATGGATTTACTTGCAAAACTATTCGGAGGGAGCGCGCCTGTTCGGCTGATGCGGTTTTTTCTGTTTCATCCTGAGGGCATCTACGGAACCGCAACTCTTGCGAGCAAGACAAGTATCGTCTCGGCATCGCTCAAAACACCGCTTGCACGTTTGAAAGCGGCTGACTTTTTGAAAAAACGTGCACGTGGGTGGTCTCTCAATCCGGAGTTTCCGCACATGATGAGTATCAAACATCTTATGCTCGGCAACATGCTTGCCGATGTTCCTGTGGTATCGCGAGTTTCAAAGTGCGGCGCGGTGAAATTGCTCGTTGCGTCCGGAATATTTATTGAAGAAGAAGATTCACGGACGGATCTTCTCATTGTTGCCGACAGAATTGATGAGAAAACACTGGCGAAGGCAATCACACATCTTGAGGCCGAGTGCGGAACAGATATTCGGTACTCCGCGTTTTCAACAAAAGATTTTTCCTACCGGATGGGGATGAACGACAAATTACTACGTGATATTTTTGATTACCCCCATAGAAAATTAGTGAACAAACTCGGCATATAGGTGCGACGGTGTAAAAAAGTGTACAGCCCGGCTTCGTGAGAAGTCGGGCTGTTGCCTTTTTGGAAAGAACGGGGTTAGCCTGGAGGAATCGTGTCGGTGGCGAAGTTGTACAGCCAGGGGTCATGCGGGGGCTGCCAGTCGTCCGGTATCGGGAACAGGGAAGCGAATCTGTCCCGGACATCCGGCGACCACACATACCGCTCACTGCCGACGATCTTGATGAGACACCCGTGGCCGATGAGGCTCATGAGTCCGAGGGAGAGTCCTTGTCGTACCTCGAACGAGTTCACGTCGTGGGTGACAAAGAAGAGCGCTTCCCGTGAGTATGGACCCAAGCCCTTCTTCTGAATCAGGTCGTAAGCGAACCGGACCGTCCACGAGACGTTGGCTGCCTCCACAGGGAGGGCCGGGAGGATGTGTTCGGCGAAGTTCTCTCGCGTCCAACACCGGTCCCGCCACACCTCATTGTAGGAGGAGAGAGTGCGGCGCAAGAGTGGCAGGTGCCAGAGCGTCCACACCACGATGAACCCGAGTGCGACGAGGATCACCCCGAAGAGGGTGATCAGGTTCAGGGCGTCTTTCCGGATGAGGATCTGGACGGACACAGTCGCTGCGCCGAGGACAACCAGAACGAGCGCCGTGATCACCCGAGTTGTGAAGCTGTTTTCCAGCCGCCCCACCTCTTCCTTCAGTTTTCCCGCATTCATTGCGGTAACCCTTTCCCCGCCACAGGCGGATGAACTGCATCTGGTGCAAAAGTATGCTTTTTGACCATCCCTGTCAACGCATTAGATTATCGCCCTCCATACGAAACGAATTTCGGCTCACAAGAAACTCTCGGAGCCCGAAGAGGGCGAGAGTGAGTGCGTTTTCAGCAGAAAACGACACGTGTTCTTGGGAGCCGAGGTGAGTGTAGAGTTGTCCACACGCATGTCCTTGAGAAATTGTTGCGATGCTATCATTAAAGACATTAAAAGTCGAAAAAGCGCCCTTGTGGCAAGATAATCAGGTACAAAACCTGAAAATCATTAAAAACTGATTATACGTAAGGTTTATAATTACATTAATAAAACCATGTTAGAAAACACAGTTCTCCAGACAACAGGCGTTACCGTTGCAACATCACTTGCAACAGTATGGGCAGGCGTCATTGCGTTTTTGCCTAAACTCCTTGTTGCTCTCATTATCTTCATCATCGGTTGGATCATTGCATCGCTTCTTGCGCGTGCGGTGGATCAGATTCTCAAGTCGGTCAAATTGGACAGCGCACTTCGCGGTGCAGGATTGGAGCAGACGCTTGCACGTGCGGGCTTCTCCCTCAATTCGGGAAAGTTCATCGGCGAGCTTGTACGATGGTTCATCATCGTTGTCTTTTTGATTGCGTCGCTTGAAATCGTTAATTTGACACAAGTGACTTCATTCTTGCGTGACGTAGTGCTCGGATACTTGCCGCAGGTCATTGTCGCGGTGCTTATTATGTTGGTGTCTGTTGTTATTGCTGAGGCAGTACGAAAAATCGTCGTTGCGTCAGCAAAGGCAGCGAACATTTCATCAGCGGGATTCTTGGGAACACTTTCAAGGTGGGCAATCTTAATCTTTGCTCTCTTGGTTGCCGTTTCACAGCTTGGCATCGGTGTTGCATTTCTCCAGACGCTCTTTACAGGCGTAGTGATTGCGCTTTCCCTTGCCTTTGGTTTGGCGTTCGGCCTCGGGGGTCAGAGCGCGGCAAGCCGATATCTCGAACACCTCGGACACGAAATGAAGAGGGACTAGACAGAAACCAGATACTGAAAAGCGAAAGCCCCGCCGGCAGACTGCCGGCGGGGCTTTTGTTGTGTTGTGGTATACAAGGGTAGAATGGCGGGGATTGACAAATGAGTTTATATTGTTGTATTATAACACCGGAAAAACAGCAGCTTTCGTTCACGTATCACTTTCAGGAAAGCGAGGTAGCTATGCAAGGCATGGTTTTCGGAATGATCGTCTGTGGAGTAGGGCTTCTGATCCTCGCTCTCTTCGCACGCTCTCTGTGCGTGGCGAGTGCCACACGTGAGGCGGTGTGGCAGAAGACGCAAGAAGGGAAGTCCAACCCGTCCACAGAAGAAGTCCTTGCCCACGTCCCGGAGCTCCTCCGGGAGCGTCTCCTGGAGAACGGTTTCTCCGAGGAAGAGATTCTGGAGAAGGTCGAGGGCGCGGTCTTCTTCCTTCGTGAGATCTTTTTCACCGGGGTGAATGCGTGGGAGAAGTACGGTGCTCGCGCGCTCGCGGACAAAATGTTCGCCCTGCACGAGGAAGGTGCCTTCGACGCCTTCAACGTGTTGCGCTTCGACGTGGAGTATATGTGCCACGATCCCGAAGATGACACGTACTTCCTTTCCGACGAACTCGCCTTGGCAATCAACCGTCGGAAGGAACAACCGCTCTCGCTGAGGATGCTCCCGTTCGCGCCCGCCGAAGAGTCGGGTGCGAAACCCTGCTGACCGCTCCTTCAGACCACCCTGGTCTACTCCCGCCGTTTCACAGTACGTGAACGGCGGGTGCATCGTATATGGATATGGAGACAAAAACTTTTGTACGGCAGATTTTAATCCACAGTCTATACACATTTATTTCTCCAAAATTTGACGACTATCAAAGAGCTGTGTACAATAGCAACGCCTTAGAAAATACGCTCCAAGCGTGTTTTTATTGTCAAAATATGTGCCTCTGCGTGGGGAACATGAAACCATTACAAAATAGTCGTTATTTTTAATAATTCTATAAATTATATGGCAGATACATTTGACCGTTCAAAGCCGCACGTCAACGTCGGTACCATCGGACACGTTGACCACGGTAAAACAACGCTCACTGCGTCAATCCTCCACATCCTCGACATGAACAAGGAGGCGGGATACGGTGCACGCGTTGAAGGAATTGACCGAATTGACAGCGCACCGGAAGAGAAGGCCCGCGGTATTACTATCGCACTTCACCACTCCGAGTACTGGACGCCGAACCGCCACTACGCGCACATTGACGCTCCGGGACACGCTGACTACATCAAGAACATGATTACCGGTGCCGCTCAAATGGACGGAGCGATTCTCGTTGTTGCCGCTTCAGACGGAGCGATGCCTCAGACACGAGAGCACATTCTCCTTGCAAAGCAGGTGGGTGTTCCGAAAATGATTGTATTCCTCAACAAAGTTGACATGGTTGCCGACAAGGACCTCGTTGACCTCGTTGAAGAGGAAGTACGCGAAATGCTTACGAAATACGGATTTGACGGAAAGGAGACCCCGGTTATCCGCGGTTCAGGACTCAAAGCTCTTGAAGCAAAGTCCATGGACGACGAGTGGGCAAAGAGCGTCTTTGAACTCGTGAACACGCTTGACTCCTACATTCCTGAGCCGGCACGTGAAGTAGACAAGCCGTTCCTCATGCCGGTTGAAGACATTTTCTCAATTGAAGGACGCGGTACTGTGGTGACCGGTCGTATCGAACGAGGAATGATCAAAGTCGGTCAGGACATTGAAGTTGTCGGACTTGCACCTACACAGAAATCAACAGTGACGGGAATTGAAATGTTCAACAAGTCACTTGATTCCGGTATGGCGGGAGACAACGCAGGAATTCTCATCCGCGGCTTGAAGAAAGAAGACGTTACACGCGGACAAGTTATTGCAGCTCCGGGTTCAGTAACACCGCACACGGACTTTGAAGCGGAAGTACTCATTCTTACGAAAGAAGAAGGCGGCCGCCACACACCGTTTGTGTCCGGATACAAACCTCAGTTCTACATCCGCACAACGGACGTAACCGGAGAAGTAACGCTCAACGAAGGAGTTCAGATGGTTATGCCGGGCGACACCGTGACATTCAAAGTAAAACTCACAGCGCCGATTGCGCTTGAAGCACAACAGCGATTTGCTATCCGCGAGGGTGGTAAGACGGTGGGTGCGGGAGTGGTTACAAAGATTGTTGCGTAACCTAGGGTAAACGTGTACAGTGTGCGAACCGTTCCGGTCGCACACTGCGACGTGGACCGTAGACAGTAGTGTATGAGTACCTTGAAACCGAAAACAACACGAAAGACAAAGAAAACGCAGGATGATGCGCCGCACAAGCTGCGTATCCGTATTCGCGCGTATGAAAGCAAACTGCTCGATGAATCCGTAAAGCAGATTATGGACACAGCGGTGAAGTACGACGCGACGGTTGTCGGTCCGATTCCGCTTCCGACGGAGCGATCACTCTTCACGGTTAACCGCGGAGCATTCATTGATAAGGACGCGCGCGAACAGTTTGAAATGCGCGTACACAAACGAGTGCTTGATATTTTGAACCCAACTCCAAAAGTTATTGAATCTCTTACCTCGCTGTCGCTCCCATCCGGAGTCAACATTGAAGTCAAAATGCTCTAGAAAAATCCGCCCGAAAGGGCGGATTTTCATAACTCACCCAATCTGGTGTACTTGTCCGGCACTAAAAACCTTAGTGCCGGGCTTGCGTTCCAAAAGACCGTCGTGTATAGTGGTCCCCACGTAAGCGCCATGTTCCCACAGGAACCTCTGGACACTAGAGCCCTGGCTCGGATGTGTCCGAGCCAGGGCGGAATCGTATCTAACATACAACAATGAAATTTCTCGTCGGAACAAAACAGGAAATGACACAAGTGTTTGATGACAACGGCGTTGTGCACCCGGCAACGCTTATTCGCGTGTCTCCTGCGGTTGTTACACAAATCAAAACAAAAGACACTGACGGGTACACTGCGGTACAGGTGGGTTATGACGTCCGAAAAGAAAAAAATGTGAACAATGCGCAAAAGTCCAAGGGTATGTTCGCAGGATTCAAAGAATTCCCGGTTGCAGATCCCGCAGAACTCCCTCTCGGCACAATGATGGACGCAAGTATGTTTACTCCCGGCGACACGGTTACTGTGTCGGGTACATCCAAATCAAAAGGTTTTCAAGGTGTCGTGAAGCGTCATGGTTTCAAAGGAGGCCGTCGCACACACGGACAAAAACACTCTGAGCGTGAACCGGGTTCCATCGGAGCCGGCGGTGTGCAACGTGTTATGAAAGGACGACGCATGGGCGGACGTATGGGCGGAGACAGAATTACCGTGAAGAACCTCAAGGTGTTGCTTGTTGACGTCGCGAACAGCCAGATTTTCATTTCAGGAGCCGTTCCCGGCCGCCGCGGTACTGTTGTAGAAGTTGTTTCACAATAATTTTATGGACCCCGTTAGAAAATTCGACATCAGAACTTTCAAAACTCTATGACAACCAACAAAGAACAAAAAAATACTACTGCTTCTCACATCGTTTCTAACGGGGTGGAAAAGAAACCAACACAAAAGAAAACTCCACAAACAACCGCCAAGAAACCAAAAGCAAAGAAGGTTGTTGTTGCTAAAGATTTGAAGGCGCCTATTTTTGATATCAAAGGAAAGGAGGTTGGTTCTCTCTCGCTTCCGGAGCAGATTTTCGGCGTGAAGTGGAACGCGGACCTCGTACATCAGGTAGTGCTTGGTATGCAGAGCAATGCCCGCGCAGGCCGCGCAGGCGCACACACAAAAGATCGCGGTGAAGTTCGCGGCGGAGGTCGCAAGCCATGGCGTCAGAAGGGAACAGGACGAGCGCGTCACGGTTCAAGCCGCTCTCCGTTGTGGAAAGGAGGAGGTGTGACGCACGGCCCTCGCTCAGACAAAGACTACAGTGTGACCATTCCTAAAAAAATGCGCGCATCGGCACTTTTCAGCGTGCTCTCACGCAAACTCCGTGACGGGGAAATTCTGTTTGTTGATTCGCTCGGGCTGTCTGCTCCGAAGACTGCCGAAGCGAAAAATATCCTCGGTACTCTGTCCAAGATTTCAGGTTTTGAAAAAATGGTCGGCAAAAAACAGAACGCAGCCCTCATTCTAACGGCTTCATCTGACGAAGCGGCGAAGAAGAGTTTCAGAAACATCGGTAATGTTGCCGTTGAAGAAGTGCGCAACCTCAATGCTCTCGACGCCATGACGTACACCTACCTTGTGGTGGTGAACCCGGATGAGTCGGTGGCGACGATGACGGCAAAGCGCGGCTAATATTTAGATATACTCGTATGTTATTCCGAAAAAAAGACAATTCAGAAGGCGCAAAAGCGAAAACATCACTGTTTGCTCGCAAGGCTGTTGCTGATACCGTGCACGTGAAAGAAGAAGCACGCGATGACGCGCCGAAAAAAGCCGTTTCTACGGAGAAGAAACAACCGGAGAAGAAAATCAAACAGACGATTGCGTCCGGAAAGGTAAACGCGAACATTCTCACGCGTCCTCGTATCACCGAAAAGGCGACAAGTGTTTCACAAAATAACGTGTACGTGTTTGATGTTGCTCCGTTTGCAAACAAAAAACTCATTGCGGCGGCGGTTAAGGATGTGTATGGTATTACACCGGTTCAGGTTCGTGTGACGAAAATCGCCACAAAGGCGAAGATGTCACGTCGCGGAAAGGTATCAATTGTCGGCGGCGGCAAGAAGGCATACGTGTTTTTGAAGAAAGGAGACACGATTGAAATCGTGTAAATTGTTTACATTTAGTATATGAAAAAATATAAGCCAACAAGTGCAGGACGCCGTGGAATGACAGGTATTGAGTACCGGAAGGTTTTGACTGCCGGAAAACCACACAAGGCGCTCACCAAAGGATTTCGACGCAGTTTCGGACACAATGCGTTCGGACGCCGTACCACAATCAGTATTGGTGGTGGTCACAAACGAGCATTCCGCGACGTTGATTTCCGATACAACAAAAAAGATATCCCTGCAAAAGTTGAAACAATTGAATACGATCCGAACCGTTCAGGATTTATCGCGCTTATCTGTTTTGCCGACGGTGAACGTCGATACATTCTTGCTCCACAGTCAATGAAAGTCGGTTCAACCTTTATTGCATCTGAAAAAGCACCGGTGACTCCTGGAAACCGACTTCCACTCGCAAAAATTCCTGTAGGTACCTTTGTGTACAACATTGAAGGAAAGCCAAACGATGGAGCAAAGATTGCACGAAGTGCGGGAGTATTTGCTGAAGTAATTGCGCACGACGGTGGCTACACGCTTTTGAAGATGCCGTCAACAGAAACTCGCAAAGTATCTGAACTTGCGTGGGCGTCAGTCGGAGAGGTGTCAAATCCGGAAAACAAGCTCGTGAACCTCGGAAAGGCGGGACGCAATCGATGGCTCGGAAAGAAACCGAAGGTACGTGGAACAGCCATGAACCCGGTTGACCACCCGCACGGAGGAGGAGAAGGCCGTCAGGGACGCGGACACCGCCGAGCACGCACGCGACACGGGAAAAACACAGGAAAGGGGCACAAGACACGCAAGCCGAAAAAATACTCAAACTTCCTCATCGTTTCAAGACGACGTGTCGGGAAGAAAAAATAGCCGAAAAACGCGGGGTACCCCGCGTTTTTTGTTTCTGATTAACTTTTTTCAATTAGAAAGGGCGGACACCGTGGTGTCCGCCCTTCTGCGTTCGCGTGGCCTTCTGGCTTCAGCGACCGGACCGATGGTTCCCGGCCGGCCTCAGCGTGAGCGACTCGACGACGAAGGCCATCTTCTGGCCCTTCTCCGGTCCCTCCACGGGCTCGACGTTGACCGTCCCCGGAAGGCCCATCGAAACGTGGGCCAGAACCGACGGACCCTGGTCTTCGGATCCCATGAACTTCACGTGGTACATTCCCTCCGGGACGAAGTTCCGATGCATTGTATATCTCCTTCGGAAACCCTTTCACTGTATCGCGAAAGGGGGATTGCCATGCGCGAGAACAACTTCACTAACTATACACTATAAACAGAAAAAAGCAAGATACTGTGGAAAACCGAGGAAAAAACGTACCCCGAGAGGGCGTACGTTTGACATCCGCTTACTTTTTGCTATTATCTTTCAAGGCCACGAGGCCGATTTTTATTCAACATGACACGATCGCTCAAAAAGGGACCCTACCTCAACGTTCGCCTTATGGAGAAGGTTGCGAAGCGCAAAGCCGGAGACGGCCCTATTAAGACGTGGGCGCGCCCGAGTGTTATCTCTCCGGAGATGGTCGGGTATACCTTTGCCGTTCACAACGGTAAAACCTTCATTGATGTGTTCGTGACGGAAGAAATGGTGGGGCATCGCCTCGGCGAGTTCTCACCTTCCAAGACATTTAAGCGTCACGGAGGTCAGATGCAGAAGGCGCTTGATACTGCGAAGAAAGATGCGGAGATTGCCGCAGCTAAATCGGCAAAAACCGCAGCTGACGCGACGCCGGCTAAGAAATAATCTATGCGTGCATACCTGAAAAACTACCGCCAATCACCGAGAAAGGTTCGCCTCGTTGCGAATCTTGTTAAGGGTAAGACGGTTGCACGTGCACTGGTTCTTCTGGGTGTAACACAGAAACGCGCAACAGGTCCTCTCGCAAAGTTAATCAAATCGGCTGCCGCAAACGCAAAGGGACACGGAGTTGCGGACACGCAGGAGCTCATCATCAAGGAGTTTCGTATTGATAAAGGGTTGACGATGCACCGCGCACTTCCGCGAGCACAGGGACGCTCGTCAAAAATTGATAAACACTCGAGCAATATCATTTTAACCCTTGCAGTACAAGAGTTAAAAAATGACAAAGTTCAAAAAACAAATGTCAAAAAGAGTGCACCAAAAAAGACAGTAAAGAAAACAGTAAAATAATTTGAAATTAATTAGTATATGACACATCGAGTACATCCATTTGCACACCGTCTTGGTATTTTGCGTGACTGGCAGTCGCGATGGTTTGCTCGTGCGGGTGAGTATCAAGCATTTCTGCGAACCGACGTACTCCTTCGCCGGAAGATCGCACAGCTTACACGGGCAATGTATGTGAGCGGTGTAGATATCGAACGGCGTAACTCACAGTTGCGTATCGTCATCAAAACATCCCGTCCCGGTCTTATCATCGGACGTTCTGGTGAGGGTATCGCAAAACTCAAGAAAGAATTGGACGCGTTTGTTGTTGCAAACAAACTTGCAAGCGCAGAAACATTGAAGCTTGAGGTTGAAGAAATCAAATCCCCCGAGTCACAGGCGGCAATTGTTGCGGCCATGGCCGTGGAAGGTATCGAGAAACGAACGCCGTTTCGTCGGGTTCTCAAACAAACCGTTGAAAAAGTCATGGCAAACCGCGATGTACAAGGGGTCCGTATTCACCTGTCAGGACGCCTGGGCGGAGCAGACATGGCACGCCGCGAACAGATTAAGCGCGGTCGCATTCCGCTTCAGACGTTCCGCGCGGATATCGACTACGCACACGATGAGGCACACATTCCGCAGGGACAGATTGGCGTTCGTGTATGGATTTACCGCGGAGATATCTTCGAAAAAAAATAACAAATATCCAATATCCAAAATAATTTGATATTTGAATTTTGAAATTATACTTATATGTTGTTTCCTAAGAAAGTAAAATACAGAAAGTGGCAGACAAAGCGCCAGAACCCGAAAAAGGCGATCACTGCAACACGCGGAACGACCCTTGCGTTCGGTTCTTTCGGTTTGAAAGCAATGACACCGTCGCGTGTAACCTCAAATCAGATCGAGGCCTCCCGTCGTGTGATGCGCCGTGCGCTCGGTAAGAACGGAAACATTTGGACACGCATTTTCCCCGATCGACCGTACACACAGAAGGGTGCAGAGGTAGGTATGGGTAAAGGAAAGGGAGACCCGAAGGGTTTTGTAGTTGAAATTTTCCAGGGACGCGTGTTGTTTGAGGTTGACGGCGTATCCGAAGCGGTCGCACGTGAAGTGCTGCGCAAGGGCGGCGCAAAGATGCCGGTAAAGACAAAAGTAGTGACGCGAAGCCGCTAACTTGCGGTGGGAGGGTACTCCCTGTAGTATACGCACGCATGACTAAAACAAAGGATTTACAAAAGAAAAGCGACACCGAACTTATGACGCTCATTGCGGAAAAGCGTGAGGCGCTCCGACAGGATCGATTTGCGATGTCGGGAAGTAAGGGACGTGACGTGAAGAAAATGCGTGAGAGCAAAAAAGACGTTGCACGAGCACTCACTGAGCTTTCAAGTCGACACAACTAGTATGGAAACAAAGGAAATAAAACAAAAAACACTCGTCGGCACCGTTGTGTCGGACAAAATGAAAGACACGGTTGTCGTGCTTGTTGAACGGTACATCAAGGATTCGAAGTACCAGAAGTATGTTGTGAAGCGCAAAAAGTACAAAGCGCACGACGCAGGCAACACAAAACACATCGGGGACAAGGTGACGATTGTCGCGACACGACCGATTTCAAAGGATAAACATTTTCGAGTCGCATAATACACGTATATGATTCAACCACGATCAATTGTTGTTATCGCTGATAACTCCGGAGGAAAAATCGGACGTGTGTTCAAAGTACTCGGCGGTTCAAAGCGCCGTTACGCTGAAATCGGAGACAAGGTTGTTATTTCAATACAGATCGCGGAACCGCGCAAAACAACCAAAAAGAAAGACGTTGTGCACGCAGTTGTGGTCCGTCAGACAAAGGCGTTTCGCCGAAAAGACGGTTCGTACGTCCGCTTTGATGAAAACGCGGTGGTGCTTGTTGATAAGGTGAAGCCCGAGCCGAAGGCAAACCGCATTTTCGGCCCCGTACCGCGCGAATTGAGTGATCACGGATACCAGAAAATTGTTTCCATGGCTTCGGAGGTTGTATAAATCTATATATGCACGTTAAAAAGGGCGACAAAGTAATAGTGTTGACGGGAAAAGACAAAGGAGCAACGGGCACGATTCTTCGCGCGTTTCCAAAAAAAGACATGATTGTTGTTGAAGGATTGAACAAGTCGAAACGGCACCAGAAAGCACGCAAAGGAAGCAAGAAGGGTCAGATTCTGGAAAAATCAATGCCGATGCACGTATCTAATGTTAAGAAGGCCGCATAAGTATGATTACCGTAAAAGAAAAACAGAATAAGGCGTTTGAATCATTGAAAGAAACACTCGGTGTGAAAAACCGTATGGCGATTCCACGCGTTGCGAAGATTGTGGTATCCGTCGGCACCGGTTCGGCAAAAGACAAGAATAAAATCGAAGTCATTCAGGACCGTCTGATGAAAATTACCGGTCAGAAACCTGCCGGACGCGTTGCAAAGAAATCAATCGCATCATTTAAGTTGCGTGAGGGACAGGTCATCGGATATCAGATTACGCTTCGTGGAGACCGCATGTACGATTTTCTAGATCGTCTTATCAACATTGCCCTCCCGCGCACACGTGACTTCCGCGGTATTGAGCGTGATTCCATTGATCCGATGGGCAATATCACCATTGGTATTAAAGAGCACACTATTTTCCCCGAAACCGCCGATGAGGAGCTTCGCGACATATTCGGTCTTGCGATAAGTATTGTTACTACCGCGAAAAACAGGGACACGGCGGAGAAATATCTTGAATACATCGGTATTCCATTTAAGAAGGCCGGAGAGAAAAAGGCGAAGAAGAAAACAGGCAAAAAATAAACCCTACACAAGCCCCGCCCTCGAAAGAGGGCGGGGCTTCTTCGTATCTTGCCCTTTTTGGATGGTTCTGGTAGTATGTGTGGGCTTCAGTTTCTGGAGCTTGTCCTCTCAGAGCCAATAGGCGCCGGAGGAGACCATCGCCTCGTTATCTGTCAGCCGGCCAATTCGTCCGAATTGGTCCATGGACACATCGAGAGGCAGCATTTTTTTTGGAAAAAAGTATATGGCACGAAAAGCAATCATTGCACGGGACAAAAAAAGAGCAGCGATGCAGGTAAAGTCCGCACCGAAGCGAGCTGCGCTGAAAGAAACTCATGACTATGAGGGTCTTCAGGCGTTGCGCAAGAATGCGTCCCCGGTCCGTACAAAGAACCGTTGTTTTAAGTGCGGCCGTCCCCGCGGATATATGCGCGAGTTCGGACTGTGCCGTATCTGTTTCCGCGAACTGGCAAACAAAGGAATGATTCCTGGTATTAAAAAAGCATCATGGTAACCGACCCACTCGCAAATTTCATAACAGCGCTCTCCAACGCGGCAAAGGCCGGGGTTGAGACAGTTGTCGTTCCGCACTCACGTCTGAAAGATGCGGTTGCAACCGTACTGAAAAAGGAAGGATATATCGCCGGAGTTGAACACAAGGGAAAGAAAACCAACAAAATTGAGGCAACTATTGCATATGAGGACGGCGAACCCCGTATTCACGGTGTGAAGCGCATTTCCAAACCATCCCGTCGCGTGTATATCGGCGTATCTGAAATTTATTCGGTTAAGAACGGTTACGGACACCTTATTCTCTCAACACCGGGAGGTATTATGACCGGTCAGCAGGCAAAGAAAGCAAAAGTCGGAGGGGAAGTGCTTTTTGAAATTTGGTAATATTTCGTATTTCGACATTCAAATTTCAAATTTAAAATATATGTCACGCATCGGCAAACAACTCATTACCATTCCCCCGAAAACAGAACTCACTGTTGCTGACGGTGCCGTTGTTGTAAAAGGACCGCTTGGTGAACTTCGCCGAACGTTTAAAACAGACATATCCATTTCTGTTGCTGACGGCGTGGTAACACTTGCTCCGAAAGAGAATCCGGAAGAGTGGTCGGCACTGTGGGGCACATATGCATCCCACATTAAAAACATGATTGCCGGGGTTAACAAGCCGTACGAAAAAAAGCTCATCATTGAAGGAGTCGGATACCGCGCGGAAGTTAAAGGAAAGGACCTCGTTATGCAGTTGGGCTTTTCACACCCGGTCACTCTGCACATTCCTGACGGCGTTACGCTTGCGGTTGAGAAGAACACTATTTCCATGTCTTCAATTGATAAAGAACTTCTCGGACAGTTTGCGGCAACAATCCGTTCCAACAAGAAGCCGGAGCCGTACAAAGGAAAAGGAATCCGTTATTCTGATGAAGTGATACGTCGTAAGGAAGGTAAGCGCGCGGCATAAAGTAGCAGGTAGAACGTAGTAAGCAGAAAAAATATGAAGGTAACATCAAAAAAAGAAAAACGAGTTCGCCGACAAGGACGCATCCGCGCCAAGATTTCCGGCACGAGCGCACGCCCTCGTTTGTGTGTATTTAAATCAAACCGCTTCACGACACTGCAGATTATTGATGACACCAAAGGGGTGACACTGCTTGCGGGAACGACGAAGGGTATGAAGAAGGGGACCGCAAAGGAAAAAGCACATGCTCTCGGAGAGGAGGCGGCGAAGAATGCGATTGCGAAGAAGATTACAGCCGTTGTGTTTGACCGCGGGGGGTTTGCGTACACGGGCGTGATACAGGAAGTTGCCGACGGTGCGCGTAAGGGAGGATTGAAATTTTAATATATGGCAGACGACATTCTTACAACAGAAAACGAAATTGATACAACCGACGCGGTTGTGGACGCAGGTATCGTGGAAGAGACCGCGGCTTCTGAAGTCACGGCTGCCCCGAAAGGAAACGGTCCGGTAAGCGCATCGCGTGAAGACAGGCGTATGCAGAAAAACTCGCGCCGTGCTCCTCGTAGCCGTGCTCCACGTATTAAACCTGAATTTGATCAGCGTATTATTGATATTCGCCGTGTGACCCGCGTGGTTGCCGGAGGACGCCGTTTCAGCTTCAGTGTGTGCGTTGTTGCGGGTAACCGCCGCGGTGCGGTCGGAGTCGGCATGGGAAAGGCAGGTGACACGGCACTCGCTGTTGAAAAGGCATACCGCAGTGCGCTCAAAAACAAAATCGTCATTTCACAAACAGAAGACGGCTCAATTCCGCACGAAGTACAGGTGAAATACAGCAGCGGTATCGTGAAGCTGTATCCTGCTCCCGGACGCGGTATCATCGCCGGAGGAGCGGTACGTGACGTGCTCGAGCTCGCGGGTGTTCGCGGTGTCGGCGCAAAGATTTTGTCCCGCAGCAAGAACAAACTCAACAACGCGACTGCAACGATCAAAGCGCTCTCACAATTGACGAAGAAGATCAAAACACATAACCCGAAGAAGGTTCAAAACTAATGTATGCAACTCCATAACCTCAAAAGAAAAACAGCTCTGAAAAAAGGAAAGCGCGTCGGACGCGGCGGTAAGCGCGGTAAGACATCAGGACGCGGAACAAAAGGGCAGAAGGCTCGTGCAGGGCACCGCATTCGTCCGGAATTCCGTGACATGATTCAGAAACTTCCGAAGCGACGCGGATACGGTAAACACCGTGCAACCAGCGTGAACAACAACCGCGTGAAAGCAGTTCCGGTGAATTTGTCCGTAATTGAAAAGGTGTTTAACTCAGGAGATGCGGTTACTCCGCAGACACTGCTTGAGAAAAAAGTGCTGCGCATGCGCGGCGGAGCAACACCGACCATCAAAATTCTCGGCACAGGAGCGCTTACCAAGAAGCTCACCGTCTCGGGCGTGTCGGTTTCGGGTACTGCTCGTGCGAGCATTGAAAAAGCGGGAGGGTCGGTTGCATAAGGCACATTGTTTGACATGAAAAATTTTGCACAAAAACTTTCCATCATCATGGGGGATCGCCAGCTGCGAACCCGCATTTTGTTTGTTATCGCGGCTCTCGGTTTGACCCGGGTGTTTGCGGCGATTCCGATTCCGGGCGTTGATATCAACGCGCTGTCGCAGTTTTTTTCCAACAACCAATTCTTCGGTCTCATTAACCTCTTTTCAGGAGGAGGACTTTCCGGGCTTTCCATTGTAATGCTCGGTGTCGGTCCGTATATCACTGCCTCAATTATCATGCAGCTGCTCACCATTCTTTCTCCGCAGCTCAAATCAATGTTCCACGAAGAGGGAGAAGCCGGCCGTCGCCGCATTGCACAGTACTCTCGCTTGCTCACCATTCCGCTTGCCGCGCTTTCCGCGTTCGGTTTCATTTTGCTTTTGCAGCGAAACGGTGTTATCGCGGAGCTGTCATCACTCGCACTCATCACCAACATTGCCGTTATCGTCGCCGGTTCGGTGCTGCTCATGTGGATTGGCGAACTTATTTCAGAGTTCGGTATCGGTAACGGTATGTCACTCATCATCTTTGCCGGTATCGTTTCAGGTATTCCGGGAGCACTGCAAAATATCGCATTTTCATTCACACCCGAACAGCTTCCTGTGTACATTGCCTTTCTGGCCGTCGCCCTCATTATCGTTATCGGCGTAGTGGTCGTTACTGAGGCGGAGCGACCTATTCCTATCACATACGCAAAACAAATCCGCGGTAACAAGGTGTACGGAGGCGTTTCAACATACCTGCCGCTTCGTGTGAATCAGGCGGGCGTGATGCCGATCATCTTTGCCCTCTCCATCCTCCTGTTCCCGGGCATGATTGCAAACTTCCTTTCAGCGGTAACACATCCGATTGTTCAGAAGGTGGTTGCCGGCGTGCAGTGGTTTTTGAATAACGGATGGTCGTACGGTATTACGTACTTCTTCCTCGTATTCCTGTTTACGTATTTCTACACCGCAGTTACGTTTGATCCGGACGCTATTTCAAAAAACCTACAGCGTAGCGGCGCGTTTATTCCCGGTGTGCGCCCAGGCCAGTCAACATCCGAGCACATCGCGAACATTCTCACACGGCTGACGCTTCTCGGAGCCCTCTTTCTCGGTGTCATTGCAATATTGCCGCTCATTATGCAGGGCGCGACGGGTATTACGGCGGTTGCCGTCGGCGGAACAGGACTGCTCATCGTCGTTTCGGTTATTATCGACCTTGTGAAGAAGATTGACGCGCAGGTTTCGCTTCGCGAATACTAAAAACCTTTAAAATAGTCCCTTTTTACAAAACCGTCTTTCCACACAGGAAGGCGGTTTTGTCTGATATGATAGGGTTATGAAAAATACCATCGTTATTTTAGGCAAACCGGGGTCGGGAAAAGGGACGCAGGCGAAACTGTTATCAGACAAGACGGGATTTCCTGTTTTTTCAGCGTCGGGGCAATTGAAAACCTTGGCGGCGTCACATCCGGATATCGGCGGTGAAATTCTTAAAGATATGGATCAGGGTATTTTGGTTCCGCACTGGATAGTGTCGTATCTCTGGATTTCCGCGATGGTTGACCTTGGTCACGATAAGGGAATTATTTTTGACGGTGCGGTTCGCAAAATGGAAGAGGCGACGCTGTTTGATGAAGTTATGCGCTATCTGAAACGGCCGTATGTGGTTGTGTACATCAATATTCCGGATGAAGAGCTCCGTCTTCGTATCAAGGGCCGTGCACAGGTTGAGGTTCGTGCGGATGACAACGAAGAGGTTATCACAAAACGACTTGAGGAGTACCAAAACAACACACAGGGTTCTCTCGATTTCTTTAAACAACAGGGCACCCTCCTTGAAATTGACGGTATGGGAACGATTGAAGAGGTTCAGGAAAGAATCATACAAAATCTTTCATAACTATGTCGTTGATTAAAACACTTGAAGATTTGGCTCTTATCCGCGCCGCGGGAGAGCGGCTTGCCCGTGTGTTGAAGGAAGTAAGCGCGGCGGTCGCTCCGGGAATTTCAACGTTTGAATTGGATACGCTTACTGAAGATTTGATTCGCGCAGGGGGTGATATGCCGGCATTTTTGAATTACAAACCGTCAGGCGCATCTCGTCCCTTTCCTGCAACGCTGTGTGTTTCAATAAATGACGAAGCGGTGCACGGTATTCCGAGCAAGGAGCGATTTTTGAAGGAGGGAGACATTGTAAGCTTGGACACAGGGCTTATACACAAAGAACGCGTTGCTGACATGTGTGTGACGGTACCTGTCGGTGCAGTGGATGATGCCGCGCGACGTCTTATTGAGGTTACAAAAGTTGCACTACACAAGGGTATTGATGTTGCCAGGGCGGGTGCTCACATCAACGCCATCGGGAATGCCATAGAACCGTACGTTCGACTCGAAGGATTTCAGGTGGTCGCCGATCTTGGGGGGCACGGAACGGGAAATGCGGTCCACGAAAATCCGCACATTTTTCATATTGCACAAAAGAGTAAAGGTCTTACACTGGAGCCGGGGATGGTTATTACGATTGAACCGACCGTCTCCGAAGGGAGCGGAGAAGTAGATATTGCGGAAGACGACTGGACGTACAAAACCATTGACGGTTCGCGTACGGCTCAGTGGGAACACACTATTATTATAACGGACGGTGACCCTGAAATAGTTACCGTGTCAGAGTAAACATACTATGAAAGAAAAACCAAACCTCGACAGTGTCACCGCCGGTGATTTGCGGGATGCGTACAAAGCGGTCATGAAGGGAAAAATCCCCGCCACTCCCGAAGCGGATCCGGCAACGACATACGAGGTGCCTTCTGATGTTGATTTGAGCGAAAATATTGATGTGTCCGACACGGCAGGAAATTCTTTCCCGGAGGGTACCAAGGAAACGGTTTCGGGATTTCAGGAAGAAATTGATGCTCTGAAGGCGGAGATTAAGGAACTCAACAAGATTGTGCAGAAAAGCGAAGCGTTGAAACGTTTCGGCGCGGAGCATGGGTTCGACAGAGATGAAACATATGAGTACATTGAAAAAAGGGTAA
>CAZVYH010000006.1:36156-43870 GCA_964631485.1 uncultured Candidatus Saccharibacteria bacterium | reverse complement strand
TGTTATTAGTGACTAATACCCTCTCATAGTACCACAAAATAGATAAAACGCAAAACAAAAGCCCCCGTCGGGGGCTTTTGTACCTTGTGTGTAACGACTAGTTGTCGTCGTCGTCATCATCGTCGTCATCGTCGTCATCATCGTCATCATCGTCGTCGTCATCATCGTCGTCATCATCGTCGTCATCGTCTTCATCCGAATCATCATCACAACTATCATCCCCGTCTGCCCAGGTCTTGTCGCTCTCCCGGCTTGCACGATCTTCTATATCGATAACAAGCATGTCGTCAACCTGACTTTCGGTAAGCGTGTTGTATTCAGCAAGAACATCGTCAATGATATCGTTGCGATCCGTCGAGCTTGTTGTAAAGAGATCTTTCTGTCCGTTGAACTCAACCTTGATGAGTGTTTCGTTGGTATACACGTTCGCCTCCAATTCGGTAAGACCTGATGTATTTGAAGTACTTGTTGCGCAGTCATCATCAGAAGACTTGTCATCTGAAAAATGCTTTGTGGCATTCAGAAGCGCAATCTGATTTTTGAGAAGCGAAACCAACTTCTCGAGCAAAGACTCGAGTGTCTTTTGAAGCTGTTCGATATTTGATGCCGAGTTTGAATTGTCCTCAGCACGGGCATACTTCACATCCAACGTACTAAAAAGACCGACTCCCAACATGAGGGTCAGTGCAACTGCGGCAAATGCCTTTTTATAAGATTGTTTCTGCATATAACTTGTAGTAATTAGTGTCCGCTAATGTGCGAACGTACCACTAGTATACCGCATGCTCCGCACGACGTTACACATAGATACGTAAGAAACAAAAAGAATATACATCTGGCCTATTGTCAACCTGAGCTCTGTTCAATATTTATGCGTCTATTCTTTCACACATGTGTTGTACGCCTTCACTTGAGCATTGTATGTAGCCACATCATCTTTCATTTCGTTTACGAAAACGTTGTACCGGGAAACAAGCTCGTTGTACATTGCCACCTTCTCTTCATACACGGTGCCATGTGCAGGTTTTGTTCCTTCTATATCTTCAAGCATGTCCGCCAGCTTTCGTTGGAGTTCCGCGAGCAACTGCTCACTTTCTTCTATCCGATTATCCAACAACACATCAACCGTCGGACAGTCCGCTGCCGGACGCCCGAACTCCTGTACCGCCAACCACACAAGGTCTCCCTCAAACACACCTTGCTTGACCGCAACGCCGATTTCGGTATATGACGAACTCAAAATGTTTTCCCGGTGACCGGGCGAATCCATCCAACCTTCGACCACTTCAAAATCGCTCTCATACTCACCGAGAGCCAAATTCTCCCCGACCACAATGAACACATACCCCGCAGACCGTGCTAAATCATCCGATTCAATACCTTGGGGCGACTCGTGTTCGAAATACTGCTGTGCAAACATGTCGTCTACCTTTTTCTGTGCAGCACGCGTCAGACGGTCATTGGTAACCAGTGGTGAAAGATTCTTTTGCATTCTGTAATAGTTTGTTCTGGAGATAATGCCGTCTGCGGAAAGAGTCTGGGGTGTGTATTGCAACGTATCATTGTGTGGGGATGTTTCCTTGGTCGGTACCTTTTGTTCGACATCGGTCAGTTTTTGGTTCCGTGTATTTTCATCCGTCTCCACGACAAAGAGGTCGACGGTTTCATGTACCGTATTTTGTATTTCCGAATTAAGGTCAACTGCCTTATTTTTTAAATTAAGAAAAAAATTTCCGGTATTCCGAGGTAGTGTATCGACAGTATCCGTATCTTGTGCACTATAAAAAAACACCGCGAGGGATAGACCTAAAACACAAAACAAAAAGCCCAGTCGGGTGATTCTCATACCGTAGTATACCATTTTAAAAACAATGACTTACACTGGTAGTATGCGACAATTTCCTAAAACGTTACGACCCGAGTTCGTTTTTTTTGACGAGCTTGATACACCCTCAAAAATACAGGATTTTTTGAATACTGTCCCCTTCAACTTCGAACCGCACGGAAGTACGTGCCGTTCGCCGCGCAGAGTTCTTACAGACAACACAGCACATTGTTTGGAAGGAGCATTGCTTGCGGCAGCCGCACTGTGGTATCACGGCAGACAGCCGGTCCTCCTTGACCTTGAAACTCCCGATACCGACACCGATCACGTCGTTACACTCTTCAGACACAACGGATACTGGGGTGCGATCAGCAAGACAAATCACGCCGTGTTGCGGTACCGCGACCCCGTCTACAAAACCGTCCGCGAACTCGTACTGTCGTATTTCAACGAATATTTCACCGACGACGGAATCAAAACGCTTCGTAGATATTCCAAGCCGTTTGACATGCTGCAGTTCGAGGACGAGTGGCTGACGTCAGAAAAAGACATGTGGAATATTGAAGACGAGATAATCCGTTCTCCCCATCTGCCCGTCGTAAACACCTCAACGGCTCGTTTCCTGCGTCCCGCCGATGCCGTAGAAATACGGGCGGGAAAAATAATAGAGTGGACAAAGCCGAAATAGTTTTTACTTTTGCGACATGTTCTTGCGGTGTATACCGGACGCGCTTGTGAGTGCGGCGATAAAAAAGAGCATGCCGTAGAAACAAGGCGTAGCCAAAGGCTGCGCGCCCGGACTACAACTTACAGACGGAGTTCCTGAAGGAATAAGTTTATAGTAGTCAGCAACTTCAAATAGAAAAACCGAAGCGGCAAATAGCACGCAAAAAATAAGAAAGTTTTTTAAGTATTTCTGGCTCGTTTTGTTGCCACGCTGGAGTATCCGCAATGACCATATGAACGCAACAATAAACGCAAGCGAGCCGTACAGACACGCGGTTGCTAGCGGGTTTGGGATAGCACAGTCCTGAAAACGAAACGGGTCTCCGTACAACGCGTAAAAATCAATAAACTGCGGCACGAGCTGCGACCACGCAAAAACCGTTCCTCCCAACAATACCAGGGACTGCACCCACAACGCTGTTTTTTTCTGTTCCATATAATGTATGACGCTATGTTGTTTGTAGTAGTTTTAATTTTTCCTTTCGCGGAAGCCGTTTCAGCTGTGCTTCCCGTGCACGCGCTTTCGCCAACGTTCTATATCTCTCAACACGTTTTACCACAACCGGTCTGCGTATTTTTGTGTAATGAGCACCGCGTTTTGACGTATTGTGTTCCCGGAGACGTTTCTCAAGATTGTTCGTGCATCCGATGTAGAGCGTCGCGTCAGCGCACTGCAGTATGTATACGGAGTGAATCATAACTCAAAACCTACCTGTGCTGTCGAGTTGTTAAACAGAAACGGAAAGTATCTCTAAAAGTCTCTTCAGCGACACTGTTGCACCGGCGACAACCGAGTCACCCCCGCCGTAGTAGATGTAGATAGTATCCTTTCGAGCAACCGCACCGCACGGAAACACGACCCTCGGCACCTGTCCGTTCACTTCGTACCATTCGCGCGGTTGCAGAATCGGCGCGGCAGTCCGGGAAAGTACTTCGGTGGGATTTTTTAAATCAAGGAGTGCCGCCCCGAGCCGGTATGTCGTCGAATCAGAAACACCGTGGTACAACAGCAGCCACCCTGCTTTGGTTTTTATAGGAGGTCCGGCGATGCCGACTTTTTTTCCGTCCCACATCCCGGGACGAGGCGCCAGAACCTGTACGCGGTTCGGCAATCGTTCACCGGAAAAAGACAGAGACTCAATAAAGTCAGCTGATACCATGTCATCTATGCGATGCAGTATGAGATATTTCCCGTCAACTTTTTCCGGAAACAGACACGCGTCTTTGTCATCGACATTCTCCGGCGTAATAATTTGCGGTACTGACCACTTCCATCGGTGTGCGGTAAAATCAGATTCTTGTATTGACGTAATCGCCACCGAAGGCGCCTGGATGCCGTTGTATGCCGTATAACACATGTAGAGCGTCTTCCCCATCCGCGTAATACGCGGATCTTCACACCCGGAATTGCCGTTGGGAACACCCTTCTGTTCAAACGGTTCTCGCGGCACGTACACCGGTTCTTCCAGACGCTCGTCAATTGTTTCTCCGTCTCTGCTTGACGCATATCCTATGACGGATGTGTTGTCATCCCCCATCGCACGGTACAAAATGTGTGTTTTTCCTTTTGCGTAAATTGCCGCGGGATTAAATACAGCTTTTTTCTCCCACGCGTTTTTTGAGGGCGTAATAATCGGATTTGAATCAAAACGAACAACAAGTCGATCAGTTGCGCCATGTTCAAGACTATCCAGTAGATGTTTCAGTTTCACTGTTGCGAGGCAGCACGTGGTGTCGGCGGCGCCGTAGTAAATATGAAGCATTCCGCGCTTCACAGACGCCCCTGACGGAAACACAATGTTCATTACCTGCCCGTATTTTTCATATGTTTCCTCCGGTGTAATAAGCGGACCTTGGGTGTGGCCGATTACTTTGCGCGGATCATTCAGATCAAGGAGAGCAGCTTCGATGCCGAACACCATTTTTTCCTCACCGTAGTGTTGAATGTGAGAATAAATGAGAAGCCACCCTCGTGATGTTTTAATCGGAGGAGCGCCGATTTCCGTATGATCGCCGCTGCGGTGTACAAGTTCAATACTGCGGGACGCAATGTCGGCGTTCCATTCCTCCCAATACTCAGGTGTCCACAAATCCTCAATTCGATCGCACGTTGCTATAACCGTCTTTGCCGGCGGACTGTCGGTATGCGCTGAAAAAACAACCGCGTATTTTCCGTTTATTTTTTCCGGAAAGAGCGCCATTGCTTTTGCGTTAAAGGGCGTTACAAGGTGCTTTTCCTGCACCGTCTTTAAGTCCTTTGACACCGCCACGCCGACGCGAATACCCGCTGCTGAAAAAGGAAACGTGCTGAGCGCGGTATAAAAAATATAATATTTCTGCCCGATTTTTGTCACCCGCGGATCCTCACAGCCGAACTTTTCCCAATCATGTTCCGGAGTAATTAACTGTTCTCGTACCGGAAAGTGAATACCGTCAGGACCGTACGCGGCACCGATAGTCGAAATATGCATGTGCGCGCCTTCGTAATAAATTTTTTCAGACATAGCGCGGTACAGCGCAACGTGTGTACCGCGATATTCCGCCGGAGACCAGTTAAATGTCGCGAAGGATTCCCACGGATTGTGTTTGATAGGATTAAGTATCGGGTTATGCGGGGAGCGTTTAACGGTGAACATGAAATACTAGCGTGATGTTTTATTCTTTCGTGTAAGTAAGGGCGTCTTTTCCGTCATGAGTTTCTTAAGAAATTTTTCCGCGTCAGCGGCGGCAACACAACATACCGTATCTGCACCTCCATAGTACACGAGGAGAAGTCCGTCCTTAATGACTGCGCCACTGGCATAAATAACACCGGCCTTAAAACCTTCGTTCTCATACCACTCATCCGGCTCAAGAATCGGTTGTGATGAACGATACAGTACTTTTTCAGGATTTTTAAGGTCAAGAAGCATTGCTCCGAGTTTGTAACGGTTGGGATCATTCACGTCCATAGCATGGTACAACAGCAGCCACCCGTACTTTGTTTTTATCGGCGACGGACCCGCACCGCGAATCCAATTGTCCCATGTTGTGCGACGTGCTCCGCTTTTATATTCACTTTTAATAAACTTTTTCCCGTCAAATTCGTCGAGTGAGTCCACGTAGGCGACGGACACCTCCGGAGAAATACTGTGTAAAATCGCCTGCTTGCCGTTAATTTTCTCGGGAAACAGCAGCCAGTTTTTGTGTACTTCATTCGGAGGAGAAATAAAAACGGGTTTTTTCCACTTCCAAATACGGTTGAGAAAGTTTGGAAGCTCAAGCCATGTCATTCCGATACGAATTGAACTCCAGCCGTCAAATGCCGTAAAGAGCATATACACGCGATCTCCGATGAGTGTAATGCGCGGATCTTCTGAACCGCCACAAAATCCTCCGCCGGATGAATATGGGATTTTGAATTCTGAGCGGTCTCCTTCCGGTGTGTTGCGGTGGTAGAATGCCGGTTCAGGATACCGACCGTCAACGGTGAATCCGTCGGAACTGTGCGCATATCCGACCATAGACACATCACTACCGCCGACCGCGCGATATACGAGATGTATCTTTCCGTCATGAAGAATCGCGCTCGGGTTAAATACCCACTTTGATTCCCAAAAATGTTGTGACGGCGCAATAATCGGATTGTGTGCGTGGCGTACCAGCGTTAGCGGACTTCCCTTTTTTGCATGTACTACCTTATGTGCGTGTTTTGTTGTACGTTTTTTCAGAACCGCCGTTTTTTTCTTCGGCGCTATTTTTTTCTTTGCCACCACACGACGTTTAGGCACTCGCGGTGCCGCTTTTTTGTTTAGCTTCGTTTTTTTCTTGGCTATTTTTTTACTCTTACGCGCGACCATATTTATCTTGTTCGCGGACAATATCGTTTTCATCAAATTCCCCATATGAAATTTCTAAACACTCCACATCATCGTTTGGCGCCGATATCCTATGACTGGTGCCTGCAGCTATTTCAAATTCATCTCCAGGGTGCGCATCAAAGACTTCATTGCCGACGGTAATACGCGGGGTACCTGATAGCACGCGCCAAAATTCACTTCGCTTCGCGTGATGTTGTAAGCTAAATTCTTCACCGCGACGAACAAACAGTATTTTTACTGTTGACGGTTCACCTGCCGTAAATTGACGAAATGAACCCCACGGACGTTGTTCGTCAAATGGTTTTTGCATGACTGTAGTATACCCAATATTGTACTATTTTACACCGTCGCCAAGCAATTTTTTTAGGAGTATTTTTGTATCATCAAGGCCGGGAGCGCCCACAGAGGCCGTCTGAACGCCTAACGACAACACGGACGAGTCATTTCCTCCCGGAAACAGCGCGTCACCGACATACAAGACATCATCGAGAGCGATGTGAAGATGTTCCGCCAAACGAGACAGACCAACCGCCTTCGTTATTCCCTTTTTGGTCACATCGATAGATGTTGCCCCTCCCATGCTGATTGAAAATCCGGGGAGGAGCGGTGTCAGTACCTCAATCATTGCTTGTCGTCTTGAAAAATCCGGATCCCATTTCATTTTAAACTCAAGAGGACCGTTACTACCCAGCGCTGAAAACGTTATCTGCGAACCGCGGTCTTCAATAAGTTCTCCTTGCGTGTGCTCTTCATCTTTCTCAAAATGAGTCGCGGCAAAAGCACTCTCAAAAGCATTATAAACAGATTGCTTCTCCTCCTCGGTCAACAGCTCCTCATAGAGAGCTCTCCACTCGCCGGTATATGTGTACACAGCCGCGCCGTTCGTCGGAATAATAAAAATATGTTTCAACTCTTCCGGTGTACATCCGAGCTTATCAACCACCTGTTCAAGACATTGCGATAATGGCGCTCCGGATACAATTGCAACATATTTTTGTTTAGCCAGGCGCAGTAACAGTTCTGCCATCTCGGTATCAATGTCCGTCTTCGACTCGGTGAGTGTCTGATCAATATCAAATGCAACGAGTTTTGTTGTATCCGTCGTTATCATGGTATTCACAACTTAAGTATACCAGAGCCAGGTATGTTCTTTTGCCCCACTATGCAACTATCACACAAGAGTGCTACTGCGATGTATACAACGTAAACAACGCTTTAATTCCGGCGAGATTTTGTTCCCACTCAATTGTTTCGTGTGTCGAAAGCTCAACGGTAACGGCGGGAATACCGATTGACGCAAGCC
>CAZVYH010000006.1:19243-36056 GCA_964631485.1 uncultured Candidatus Saccharibacteria bacterium | reverse complement strand
GTTTCGTGTGTCGAAAGCTCAACGGTAACGGCGGGAATACCGATTGACGCAAGCCACCCTTCGGCATCACCGGTAATTTCGTACGCATCAAATGACGCAACCGGCGGATATCCCGAAGCACGCGAATACACATTCATCACATCAAGTGTTTTAGGAAGAATACCCTGCGTGCACTCGGATGCATACACGGCGTTTGATTGGCTATGCCAAAACACAACCGCGTCAGGTGTATTTTTCAGAACAAAATCACGTAGCGCCGCCGCCTCCGGTTCAGAAAACGCGGCTGATCCGGCACTCACTACTTCTGAGCGCCATGTACTTTCCGGTTTCCACTTGCAATCAAAGTTTCGATTAAGGTCCACACCACGAGCATTGAAGCGGCCGGGAGAAGTCGCCTCCCGATTAGCGGGCACGTCTATCGTCATAAAACGTCCCTCTTTTCCGGTTATTTTGTACACCCCATCCGGGTTCAATGACGGAATGACAGTCACCGTTATGGCATCGGGAATAACACCGGGATTTTCCTTTACGTAATCCATGAATTGGTACGCAAGCAAAACACTGTTCCACTCGTACCCTCCGTGTATCCCTCCGACAAACAAGAGGTGTGTTTCTCCTTTTCCGTATGTGTACGCATCAAGAGCACGACCCTCAACAGAGGTGCCGATGACCGTGTGCACAAAGCCGAGCGTCTCGGGAGTTTCGTCTGTTTGTATCGGCACTACCGGCTCTTTTCGCAGGAGGAAAAAAGCGGCTGCGCCAAGTATAACGACAACAAGAAGAGCCGCCGCGATTCTTTTCGTAAAGAAGGAACGCATTACTTCTGATTAGCCGGTGCTATTTTGTGTAGGCTTTAAGGACTGCCTCAATGCCTGATTTATTTTTAGTCCATTCGGTGTCCGAGTGATTTGTGAGCAACACGCTGATTGCGGGAATGTTATTTTTTGCAAGCCAGTTCACCATATCACCTGTTGTTTCATAAAAGTCAAAACTCTGATGTCCGGGATAACCGGATGCTTTTGCGAACACATCGGTAAGTGTGAGCGTCTCCGCGGAAACGGGGCCTCCGCAACTCGATGCGTAGACGCCGCCGGCCGAGCTGTACCATACAACCGCCGCGCTTGGTTTCAGTGTGTTTACAAAGTCACGAACAGCCTTACTTTCCGGTTCAGAAAAGGCGCTTGTACCGCCGCTAACCGCCTTGTTTTGCCACGTACCTGTTGCCTGCCACTGACAGTCAAAGTTGCGGTTGAGGTCAACATTGTTTGCGTTGAAGCGTCCGGATACAACCACCTCCTGTGACGGAGATACATCTGCCGATGTAAATCGTCCTGCGGTGCCAACAACCGTATTAAGACCGTCGGGATTTACCACAGGAATGACGGTAACCTGTATATTGTCGGGAATAACATCCGGATTTGCTTCAAGATAATCCATCAATTCATATGCGACCTGAACCGTGTTCCATTCATATCCGCCGTGTATACCTCCAACAAACAACAATTTTGTACTTCCCGTGCCGTAGTTGTACGCCGTAATGTCGCGGCCTTGAACGGAAGTGCCGATAACCATCTGTGCTTTGTCTCCTTGATCCCCTGTCGGCGTTACGTCTACAGTAGTTGTCGGAGTCGTTGTCGTTGCATTCGGTACAGGAACACTTGTGTTGTTATTTGATTTTTGTACTAAAAAGTAGCCTGCAATACCGATTAGAATAATAACGACGAGCGCAATGATTGTGTTTTTCATATGTCACTATTGTAAGACAAAATCACCCTGTTGACTAATGTGTTAAAAACACGGCACTGGATATGCCCTCCTGTCAAAAACCCTCGCGCAAGCTTATGTAATAGGTGTTGCCGGACTAGGACCGTGAGTACACTTTTCTCCTTCGACTCGATTATGCGCCGTCGCGCACAATCGGTCTAGGCACAGCCTCGCCTTTTCTGCCTGCTGGCAGAAATATGGCTCCGGCGTTCGAATCCCATCCGGCAGTAAAACAAAAGTTGCCCAGCGCCTACGCGCCGGGCTCCTTTGTTTTATGTTGACTGTGTCAGTCTGGAACCTGTGGCTACGAGACCGTATAAGGCTTCCAGAGACGACTTTAGTGTACCAGATTAAGGCATCTCAGTCGGGTCTCGATAGACACGATAGACAGTATAAAAAGGTCTAGGGCTGTCCAACAGGCTCTTTTTTGAACCAGGTAAAGGGGATTTTTTCAGAGGAACGTTTTTCCGTTAGAGACGCGAGTACGTTTTTTGGAAAATCGTTTATTCCAATCTTGTGACTAAGTTTCCCGTCCGACCCCTTAATTGTGTACATTTTTCTCTGTGTCCTGGCCGCACTAATCCATTCCACAGGTGTATCCATTACATCTTTGAGAAAAACAAATACTTCCGATACATATACGACTTGATGATTCTTTTGGTCGAATTCGGGTCACTCGCCAAATCACAAAAGTACGTTGCCGCATCAGAGAGCGTTGCAAACCTAATCCACGAATATAACTTCTCATCCTTATTCCACGTATGTATGGCAACGGAGTTATAGCCTTCCAAAAACGCATCAAACACCTCGAAGTTTGGTTCATCTGAACCATCAGGAAACGACCACTCTACAACCGCCAAGGCGAGATCTTTGATGACGGGTCCAATACAACTCCAATCAAAATCAATGATTCCCGCAAATTCATCCTGTTCGTTAAAAAAGACATTGCTTGGACGATAGTCGTTGTGAATAAGGCCCTCAACCTCGTTCTGAGTCTTACCGAAGGCAATTGCCTCTTTTACCTGTGCAACAAATTCTTCGCCTCCCTCAAATTGTTCAGTAAATGCTGTTGAGAGACTCACAACCCTCTCCAACTCGGAAAAGATGGTGCGTTGTCGTGGCGAGGTTGATATAAAGCCTGCAGAGGCATTGCTCATCAGCCCCAATCCCCTGCCGGCGCTATATGCTTGAGCCGGTGTCGGAAGATTTTCTTTGTCGACGGTAATGTGATGACCCTCAAGAAATTCAAACAGAACAGCGACTTTGCCATCAATTAGAGCATATGGACTTCCTGTCTTCGTAAGAATCCACTTTGGAACCATGACCCCGCCTTTAGCGAGACAGGTATTGGCCTCATATTCAAAAATAATATCTTCGACCGGCAGACGCTTGCTGATTCGCAGAATCTTTTTGTTTTTTTCACCAATAACAAAAACCTCGTTGTCATCCGACTCACGGAGGAGAGCCACGGGAAATGTTTCAACCAGATCGTATTGCTCGAGTGCTTCTGTAATTTTTTTCATAGTTAGTTTTTTAGTTTAACCCAAAGTTTGCGTGTCAAATCTGACCAGGGTTCAAAAGACGCGGTGCTTTTATGTTCGTTGATAGTCTTTAAATATAGATCAAAATATTGAGGGGCCAACACGTTCCAATCAAAAGATTTGGCATGTTCATACCCCCCAGCAATAATCGCACATCTTAATCCATCATCCGAAATCACTTGGGAAAGCTTCTCTGCCAATTCTTCATGATTACCTGACTCAAAAAGAATCCCGCTCACACCCTCTTTTACATATTCGGGTATACCCCCAACCCTACTGGCGATAACCGGACATCCCGCGGCTTGGGCTTCAACGTTAATCAAACCACCACCCTCCGACAACGACGGAACAACTGTTGCTACTGCGGAGTATCTCACTGCCTCTGATGATAAAAAACAAATAATTGTAAATACACTACTTTGGAACCTTTCACTCAAAGATAAAAAGATTGTTGATTTACAATACAAATCTCCTTATTCAATCATTGCAAAAATACCTAAAAACGCGGAAATTGGAACCTTGTTGCCGGACTAGGATTCGAACCTAGATACCCGCCTCCAAAGGGCGGTGTCCTACCATTAGACGATCCGGCAATGGCCGAATTGTAACATTTTTAGGTGGCTTTAGTATACTTGAGACGATTAGCAGTAGTTATCACCTATGTCAAAAAAAATAATTATTTCGATTCTTTTGGTTCTTGTGGCCGTGATAGGAATTTTATATTACCGCACACCGACACCTCCCGACGAGCAGGTGGCGTGTACGATGGATGCGCTTATGTGTCCTGACGGTTCGGGCGTCGGACGCACGGGTCCAAACTGTGAATTTGAGGCCTGCCCCGCTCAGGACAAATTTGTCGGTGAGTTACAGCAGGCCGTCGGCGGAGAATTTCAACTCATTATTCCTTCACCTGACGCAACCACGCAAGAGGTAACGTACGCACTGCCGCTTGAGATTCGCGTCTCCAACGCGCTCCAAGATTTCATCGGTAAGAACGTTATTGTCTACGGTACATTTACGACTGGTAGCACCTATCGTGTTGAGACACTTACTGAAGCAACCCCCGACGATATCACCATCGGCACCGTCGCGCTTGGAGAAACAAAACTTATCAACCGCGTACGAATCACCCTCAACGAAATAACGCAGGACAGTCGCTGTCCGATTGACGCGGTCTGTATTCAGGCGGGCTCGGTGACAGCGAGCGTGACGTTGCAGAGCGATACCGACAAAGAGACCGTCAATATTACTGAGGGTGCGTCCGTTGCGTTTGACACATTTCAGATTTCGATTCTTTCCGTCGCGCCCGCGCGTATGGCAAGCCAACCGTTTGATGAAACGGCATATCGTATTGCATTCAAGGTTGAGCCGCTGCAATAACTACCCGCTTCCGACAGGGTCCAAAAGCACGCGCCCGAATCGAACACGCCCCATATTCCAAACCGCTTCTAGGTAAGTCTGTGCGCGTACGCACGTGCGCTTCTTTTTACAAGCGACGGTCCCTCAAAAATAAGCCCGGTTATCAGTTGTACAAGATCGGCGCCCGCGTCAAATTTCTCAAGAGCAGTCCCGGGAGAAAAAACACCTCCACAACCGATAATGGTAAATCGATTACCGAAACGCTCGCGCGTCTTTTTAATCAGTTCCGTTGACGGCTGCTCACACGGTTTTCCGCTTACACCGCCCCTATACTTTTCAGGAGCCTCTTCACGAACGGTCAGTGCGCTGTAGTCTTTGTTCAAATTGCCGATGACGACACCGGAAAAACCGGATTCATCAACAACAGACAACAATTCTTCAAAGAGATGCCATGGGATGTTAATCGGCATTTTCACATACATCGGCTTTGTGTGGGCAACTGTCTTCAGTTCAGAAAGAAGTGCGCCGAGTAATTTGGGAGTCGTAAACGTTTCTCCGCCGAACGCGTTCGGACAGGAAATATTGACGGTGTAGTAATCCCCGACGTTCTCGGCAACAAGTCGTTCGAGAGAATACTTGTAATCTGCGATGCCGTCTTCCACGCTCACCGCCTGTGCATCGTTTGTCCGCGCGATACTTATCCCGATGACATACCCGTCAACCCGCGGTTGAGATTTGAGGCGCCTGATAACCGCGTCAACGCCGTCGTTACGAAGTCCTTTGTTCACCAAAATGCTTTTTGAACGAGGTAAGCGCACAAGCCGTGGAGTTGGATTTCCCTCTGAAGGACGTGCGGTGACAGAACCTACTTCTTCTCCGCCCAACCCTATTGACGGAAGAATCCTTGTCAGCCGGCCATTGTAGTCAAAGCCCGCCGACAACAGAAACGGGGTTGTATATGTAATCCCGTCAACAATTTTTGAAATATCCGGTCCGCGGTAGTTATACAAAAGACGCATGCATGCACGCCCGAGCGCAAAGTGTCCAAACCACTCACCGAGGGCAACCATATAGTTGTGTGCGCGCTCGGGGTCGAGTTGAAAAAGTATGGGTTTTAAAAGTAGTGTATAAAAGGACATGTCTTAAAATCTATTCCGATTATTTTTTCTTCCACTTCTGATCTTTTTTGTCTCTGTCGACGAACCACGCGTCTTTTTCGTCAAACCACCACGAATCAGGGTGTGTCTGCGCCAGCAGGCGGCCAAGTTTTTTACCCGCCCTTGTTTTCAAGCGTTTCTGCGAGACCTCAATCCACTTTTTTGCCTTTACGTTTCCTTTGATTTCTTCTCCGCGAAGCGTTGCCATCCATTCAAGTTGGTCAGCATCTTTTACCAGCCGAGCCTCCAACGTTGTGCGTGCTTGCTCTTCTTCAAACAACTGTTGTATCTCAGCGCCGAACGGCACACTGTTGGCGATATCCTTTACCGCCTGAGGTTCTGCAAGTCTTCCATACCGCTGGTGCACGTAGTTGTGGTCAGATGTTCTCCCTTCCCCGATGTCATGGAACAGCGACATTAACACAATTTTTTCCCGGTTTGCTTTCGGTTCAAAATACGCGAGCGCGTAGCCGATCATCGCCACATGGAACAGGTGTTCGGCTACTGATTGCGTTCCGCTTCCCAAAAACCAAAACCCGGAGCGCGGAGTTTTGCTGTGGATATTGGTTTCATAAATGAAATCAACCGTTTTTTGGTAAGCGTCTTTCTTGTGCGTTTTTTTGGCCATACCTGATGAAAAGTGCGCTACGCTCGTGCTGTATCAATAATCGCAAGTTCCAGAGGAAGGTGCGGCAGATACGCGCGCGAAATAGCGGCGTGTGATTCAAGGAAACGCGTCAGTGTTGTAGAAGTAATGCGCGGAGGCTGCGCAGATGCATATTCTTGCAAAAGCACCAGGTCTTCAGCGACAAATTCCTCTCCAAACTGTTTCTGCATACTTGGCATGTATCGAAGTAGTAGTACAGCACGTAGTTTTTCCAGTAAAAGTTTGCTGAGTACGTTCATATCAACCCCGTCCTCGGAAGCTTTGCGCAGTGCTTCCAAACCCTGCTGAGCGTCGCCTGTGTGTAGCGACGACAAAATACCATTCACGATTTCACTTCGCGGCGCAGACGTAATGAGAGATACCTCAGCTACGCTCACACGCGTATCTTTTGAAGAGTAAATGACCTTCTGCAAAATACCGTTGGCATCACGAAACGACCCTTCGGCTAAAAGTGCAATTAAGTCTCCTGCCGCGTGCTCGAGCGTGATACCTTCTTTTTTCGCAACCGAAACAACATGATCTTTCAACATCTGGCGTGTTGGCTGTTTGAACGTGTGCACCTCACAGCGGGAAACGATTGTGTCGAGAATTTTGTGCGGTTCCGTCGTGGCAAGAATAAAGATGACATGCGCCGGCGGTTCTTCGAGCGTCTTTAAAAGCGCGTTGAATGCTTCTTTGGTAAGCATGTGCGCTTCATCAATGATGTATACCTTGTACGGAGAGTGAAACGGGAGTGTAGCAACCGCATCACGAAGCGCGCGGGCATCATCAATACCGCGGTTGCTTGCGGCGTCAATTTCATAGAGGTCCGTATCGTGCGTACCGACGGCGCGCGCAAAAATACGTGCGACGGATGTTTTCCCCGTGCCCCGGCTACCTGCAAAAAGGTAGGCATGTCCGACATGCTTTTGTTCGAGTGCTCCCCGAAGCACCGTAACGATATGATCCTGGCCGAGAACCTCGTCAAACGTCTGCGGTCGGTATTTTCTATAGAGAGCCTGTTCGTTCATATATGTGAGTATATCACTTGAAGGGCCTCCTCGGCATTTTTTGTACCCATAAGCTCTAGGAGTATTTTCTTATCATACCCTTCCCCATGCATGTACGACTTGAAGTGTTTTTTCATGGTCGCAAATGATTTGTGCGGAAGAAGCTCTTCAAAAAACCTGATGTGCTCAATGAGTACGTGCATACGCTCGGAAAGGTTTTCCGGGCGCACGTTACCGAGCCATGGATTGCCGAACACCGCACGCCCGAGCATGACACCGTCGCATCCGGACTCCTGCGCCTTTGCGCGTGCATCATCAAAATCTTTCACGTCACCGTTTCCGATAATAAGCGTATGATGATCACTTCCCTTTTCAAACGCATCACGAATTTCAACCGCGCGCGCAATCGTCTCCCACTGCGCCGGAACTTTTGACATTTCTTTTCTTGTGCGTGCATGGATTGTAATCGCTGCCGGTTGTGCCTCAAGAAGCGCCGGAAGCCAGGCATCGAGTGTGTTTTTTGTGTCGCCGATACGCGTTTTCACCGATACCGGCATCTCACCCGCACCACGTTTTGCCGCTTCAATCAGTTCTTTCGCAAGAACGGTATTGCCGATGAGTGCGGCGCCCGCGCCCTGCTTCACCACACTACGGTCAGGACATCCCATGTTTATATCAACACCGTCAAATTTCATGTCGCACGCAAGTGCGGCGGCTTTCTCCATATATTCCGGATGTGCGGTGAAAAATTGCGCAATAATCGGACGTTCCTCTTCTGAATAACCTAAATCGTGAATGAGCGCATCATACCCGCCACGGAACAGTCCGTCCGCGGAAACGAACTCGGTCCACAGGACATCAAGCGCGCCGTACTTCGCGATGACACGCCGATACGCGGGATCAGTCACGTCCGCCATAGGTGCAAGACAGAAAAACGGTTTTGGGAGTATTTGCCAGAATGACATACGAGAACCACCGTACCACTTGCTCATCATCTGCTCAAGTGGTAGAGTTTTTCACCAGACGCTTGAATGTGCCGTACACACCGCATACCGTGGTGTGCAACCGTAGGAGAAGCTACCTATGTGTTTCAGAATCTCGGGGAAAAAGAAGCGCGAGAAGAAGCGGCTGGCCAAGATCAAGAAGGCCAAGAAGGCAGAGAAGCAGGCAACCGCCGCGGAGAAGCTTCGGAGGACAATCGCCGCCCGGCGCCTCCGGAGAGGTTCTTTGGGGTCGCGCTGACCTTCCCTCGACATCGGAAACACGGCCACACGGACCCCCTCGCGGGGGTCCTTTCACATATACATACATTAAGTATTAGAGAGGTCTCAACTCGGGGATGGTGCGTTGTTCCGACGCAACGTTTTCCTGCGGGATCGAAATGTCTATGTGTTCTTTTTCTTTATAGAAAATTTTGTTTCCAAAGCGAAAATCAATGTAGTCAATGTCGCTCAAGTCCGATGTTTCTGAAAACTCTTTAGATTCTATGACGGTCTGAATGGTGTTGTGTGTCGTATCGTACGAAGACTCCCGTTTGACCAGAAAACGTACTGTTCCGCGATCTTGTGTCATCGCCTCTATTTCCAAGTATTCTTTCTCGATGTGAATTTTCGTGGCGCGAACGGAAAACGCTTTGAGTGACGAGATAAATGTGTGTATGAGTGTGAATTCCTCTGCGGGAAGCATTTGTGTCCCCCGCGGTTCTTCACCTAAAGGTAATTCGTACGTCACATACGATGAGCCCGAGAAATGAGGTGCCGTCAAAAAAATAAGCGCTGTTTCATCTATAAAATAACACTCTCTGGGCATTGCCTCCTGTCCTTCAATGACAGACCTGCAGGCAACAGCAGCCGCATCCCGCTCCTCAATGTGAATACGAAGTTCATGTTGTTGTCGCACATCAAGAGTAATTTCTTTGATACTCGGAAATGTTTCATACAACGTTTTGCGTATCTGTTCGCGTGGATACAAGAGTACGTTTCGTTTTGAAAACAAATGCCCATACGAACCGCTCAATGCGGTGCGCACAATCGCCGTCACATCAGAGTGCGATAGTGTTTTCTCTCCGGTAACAGCTATTGCGGTAATCTGTAAAAAGCGCGCATGCGACAATTGCCAGAGAAACAGAAAAAGTGTAAGTGCAAGAAGCCCGTAGATAACGGTAAACACCACAAGACGCTTGCGTCGAAGCCTTCGAACACGCTCTGATGTAAACCGCCGAAACATACACTACGCTTTTGCAATCTTCTCTTTTCCGCCCATATACGGACGAAGTACCTCAGGAATGGTGATAGAGCCGTCTGCGTTTTGATAGTTTTCAATAAGTGACACGAGAATGCGCGGCGTCGGAATTGCGGTCGAGTTCAGCGAGTGAACGTACAATGATTTACCCTCTGCATCCTTGTATCGGAGATTAAGCCGGCGTGACTGAAAATCGTGAAAATATGAGGTTGAACCAATCTCCCGGTATTTTTCTTCAAGCGGCACCCACAGTTCAATGTCATATTTTTTTACCTGTCCCAAACCGATATCACCGCCGCAGTTCACGACGGTACGGTACGGAATACCGAGCGATTCAATAAACTCCTCAGTATTGCGGTGCAGCCATTCGTGCCACTTCACCGATTCTTCGTGGTTTGCCTCACATAGAATAACTTGCTCCCATTTATAGAATTCATGCACACGAATCAAACCCTTAACGTCTTTGGAGTAGCTTCCCGCCTCGCGACGAAAACACGGAGAAAACGAGAGAAACTTTTTCGGTAATGTTTCGCCGGCAAGTGTTTCATCCATATGAAACGCCATCGTCGCAACCTCGGCCGTTCCCGCGAGAAAGTCCCCATCTTGTGTCTTGTACAAGTCGTCTTCCCCTTGCGGTAAATACCCCGTTCCCATCAGGGACTCACGCTTCACCAATGACGGAACCAGCATCGGGGTAAATTCTTTTTTCATGAAGAAATCAAGCGCGTAGTGCCAAATTGCCATAGAAAGAAGAACGGCGTCACCGGTAAGAAAATACCCGCGAAAACCTGCGACTTTTGTTCCGCGTTCCAAATCAACCATCTTCAGCGCGGTCATGATGTCGATATGATTCTTCGGTTCAAAATCAAAAGACGGTTTCTTTCCCCATACTTTTATTTCCTGATTACCCGCATCATCATCACCCTCAGGAACAGAAACATCCGGAACATTCGGAACCTGCAACATGAGGAGTCGCCACTGTTCAACGATTACCTTGAGCTCCTCTTCTTTCTTCTGAAGCATTTCCTTCAGGGGTTTCATCTGAGCAATCAGTTCCGCACGTTCTCCTTCAGATGCATTCGGCATCTTTTCGCTTACTGCGTTTTGTTGCGCGCGCATATCATCAATCTCTTTAGTGAGCGCGCGACGGGAATCATCAAGTGTCAGAAGCGCTTCAATGTCCACCTGGACGTGTTTCTTCAAAGCTCCGGCAACAACAACGTCTTTATTTTCCCTGATGAAATTGATATCCAACATATATATAGAATATAGAAAGCCGACTTCCAATAGTGTCCCTATCGTACCATAATTTATGTTTATTTTATGCCTACACAGGCACACTGGGGTATATGACAGACACCGCACACTTCCCGATTGTGCACATACACAAACGGTTCTTCCCGAGACTTCTGAAAGAGATACCCGACCCGCCCACAAGCCTGTTCCTGCGCGGAGCTCCCCCGCCGCCCGAACACACACTTCTCTGTGTCGTCGGTTCAAGAAAATATTCCTCTTACGGAGAGGCGGTGTGTAAAAGTCTTATATCTGATTTGTCAGGATACCCCATCACTATAGTGTCAGGCCTCGCACTCGGTATCGACAGCGTTGCGCACGAGGAAGCACTCATTTCCGGCTTGCCGACGATTGCTGTGCCGGGATCAGGTATCGACGATTCAGCTCTGTATCCTCGTATACATGTCGGGCTTGCACAGAGAATCCTGCGTGCCGGCGGAGCACTAATATCGGAACTTGCGCCGACGGAACAGGCGACTGTGTGGAGCTTCCCGAAGCGAAACAGAATTATGGCGGGCATGTGCCATGCGACGCTTGTTATTGAAGCACACGAAAAATCAGGGACACTCATCACCGCCCGTCTGGCAATGGAATACAACCGCGACGTGCTTGTTGTGCCGGGAGCAATCACCTCCGTACATCACACCGGATCAAACAAACTGCTACGTTCCGGGGCTCAGACAGTCACCTGCGCCGAGGACATTCTTGAGGCGCTCGGCATTCCTGCACAAGAAAAAACACGGACATACGATGATTTACTACCTGAAGAAAAAAACATATTGGAGTGTCTCGCTGAACCGCAGACGGTCGACGATATCGCCCACACAACAAACGCGCCGATTGCTCATGTGAATGTCATTATCTCATCGCTTGAAATAAAGGGATACGTCACCTCGCGGCTTGGCAAAATCGAGCGGACGGTATAGAGTCGTGCACATTTGTGATACATACAAATTTGCTTTTATATCACATCTGTAGTATTTGTTGCTCATACATATGAAACTCGTTATTGTTGAATCTCCCGCAAAAGCAAAAACAATTGAAAAATATCTCGGCACCGGATACACCGTAAAAGCCAGCGTCGGACACGTGCGTGATTTACCGAAGAGCAACAAAAACGCCATCGATATCGACGGCGGTTTTATTCCGCACTACCAAATTGTCCCCGAAAAAAGAGAGGTTATCGCCGACCTTAAAGCCGCAGTGGCGAAAGCGGATGAGGTACTTCTTGCAACCGACCCCGACCGTGAAGGTGAAGCAATAGCCTGGCATCTGGCACAAGCGCTCGATTTGGAAGGGAAAAAAGCAAAAGACAAAAAAGTAAAACGAATTGTGTTCCATGAGATTACGAAGGACGCCATTCTCGAGGCTGTCGCCCACCCGCGGGATATTGATACTCATCTGCGTGAAGCACAGGAGGCACGGCGTGTTTTGGACCGTCTCGTAGGATACGACCTCTCGGGTCTTATTTGGAAAAAAGTTCGTTATGGGCTGTCCGCGGGGCGCGTCCAATCCCCCGCTCTCCGAATCCTCATGGAACGGGAACGCGACATTCGTGCATTTATACCTGAGGACTACTGGATTATTACGGCCGACGTAGAAACCAAAAAGAAAGAAAAACTTACGCTCACCTGCGAGGAAGAACCGCGGGAACAGAAAAAAACCGATACTATCGTAGAAAAAGCACGAAAAGGTTCGTGGAGTGTTGCTTCCGTAAAAGAAACGGAAACGCAGAGACAGCCGCGCGCGCCGTTCACCACATCAACAATTCAACAGTCAGCAAGCACGCGACTTGGGTTCTCCCCTTCACGCACGATGCGCGCGGCGCAAAAACTCTATGAAAAAGGACATATCACCTACATGCGAACCGACAGCACCAATCTTGCCGCGCAGGCTCAGCAACAACTCATCGCGGTCGTGACAAAAGAATTCGGGAAAGAGTATGCCCGTCCGACAACATATGCAAGTAAAAGTAAAAACGCACAAGAAGCACATGAGGCGATTCGTCCGACAAATGCGGGTGTGCAGCATGCCGGAAATGATGATGACGAAAAACGTTTGTATGACCTCATTTGGGCACGCGCGGTGAGCAGTCAAATGACACCTGCAAAGCTAGTGCAGACAAAAATAACCGCGACAACGGGCGATGCGAATGTGCCTCCTTTTTCCGCAACAGGTTCACGCGTTATATTCCCCGGGTGGCTTCTCGCAGATCCTGATTCCCGCGGAGAAGATGTTGAGATGCCGAAAGTGATCGAGGGGAATTCCCTCAAACTGCTTGATATAACGGCGCTCGCAAAACAAACTCAACCACCGTCCCGATACTCGGAAGCGGGACTCATTAAAGAACTGGAAAAGCGCGGAATCGGACGGCCGTCAACATACGCGTCCATTATTAAGACGCTCGACGATCGCGGATACGTAACGCGCGAAAACAGAACACTAACACCGACTGACACAGGAGATGTCGTGAGCACGTTCCTGGAAAAACACTTTGCGACGTACATCAGCGATTCGTTTACGTCAGAAATGGAAGATGAACTGGACGAGATTGCCCTTGGAAAGCGCGAGTATGAAAAGACTCTCCGAACATTTTATACACCCTTCTCAAAAGATGTGGCAAAGAAAACAAAAGAGGCCGAAAAAATAACCAACATGGGCGAAGCCCCGAAAGAATTTGTGTGTCCGAAGTGCGGCAGCGCCATGGTGATGAAGCTCGCGCGCAACGGAACATTTATGAGTTGTGCCCGATTTCCGGAATGCGACGGCGCACGTTCTGCAGACGGAAAAGAAGTAGTTGATCCCGAAGAAATAGGATTTCACCCGGAAACCAAGGAACCTATTTTTGTGCTTGAAGGCCCGTACGGTCCGTATGTTCAGCTTGGACTCAAGACCGCAAAAAACAAAAAACCCCGCCGTTCAAGTATTCCGAAGGAAAAAGACCCCTCGACGGTATCCCTCGAGGAAGCGCTCACGTATCTGAGTTTGCCGCGAATCCTGGGAACACACCCGGAAACCAAGAAAGATGTCATCGCCAACATCGGACGTTTCGGTCCGTACATCGGACACGACGGTGACTTCCGTTCGCTTAAAACAGACGACGTGTACACCGTAACCCTTGAACGCGCCTTGGAAATACTCAGTGAACCGAAAAAGGTCCGTCGAGGACGTTTTGCTAAGAAAAAATAGTTACTGCCTCTTTTTTTGTACTGCGTTATACTACACATACGTGCTCTTTTTGTGCACCGCACCATATGAAAACAGTAACCGCGCAAAGCATTATTTCCGTTTCACATATCAAATTCACCGAAAAAGAGCGGCGCGGCATTGAGGATGCGTTTGCTTTTTCAGAACAAGCGCACAAAGACCAAAAACGCGAGTCCGGGGAGCCATACTTTGTCCACGTCGCCGAAACTGCCCGCCATCTCGCGCGTATCGGCGCCGACGCAACGACGATTATTGCGGGTCTCCTGCACGACTGTGTTGAAGATGTCGAGCAGATAACGATTCAGGAAATCAGAGACCGTTTCGGAGACGAAGTCGCATTCCTTGTTGACGGTGTGACGAAGCTCGGGAAGCTCAAGTACCGCGGATTAAAACGCCACGTTGAAACACTACGCAAATTATTTCTCGCAACGGCGCGCGACCCGCGGGTTATTCTCATAAAACTTGCTGATCGACTGCACAATCTGGAAACTATCTCCGCACTTCCGCAGGAAAAGCAACAGCGTATTGCCCAGGAAACGCTTGAAATTTATGCACCAATCGCACACCGCCTCGGTATCGGAAATTTAAAGGGTGAATTGGAAGACGTGGCATTCAAAACCGCGAACCCGAAGGAGTACGAAGAAACCAGAAAACTCCGCGAAGAAAAAAGCAAAGAAAACATCGGGCAATTAAAAAGACTTTCACATGAAATACGAACTCTCCTTACACAGTCTCATATTGCGGTGCACACGATGGACTACCGCATAAAACATATTTACAGTTTGTACAAAAAACTTCAGGAGAAGGACATGAATATTGACCGCGTCTACGACATTGAGGCCCTGCGCATTATCGTTGAAACTGTTGAGGAGTGCTACTTGGCGCTGGGACTCATTCACAGCAAATGGAAACCGCTTCCAGGACGAATTAAGGATTACATCGCTATGCCTAAGCGAAACGGATACCAAAGCCTACACACAACAGTGTTCACCGGCACCGGTGCAATTGTGGAAATTCAAATCAGAACACAGGTGATGCACGAAATGGCTGAGTACGGAATCGCATCCCACGTCGGTTACAAGGAACAGACCGGCAACACGGATGATTCAAGTGCTTCGTGGGTTGAAAAACTATTCGGACGAAGTGTGGCTGAAACAAACGACATCAGCCCGATGACACAGTGGCTCCACGAACTTACCGAAGCGCAGGACGATGTTGCACACTCCCTTTCGTTTATCCGAAATCTTCGCACCGACTTTTTCAACGATCGTATTTTTGTCTTCACACCGAACGGAGAAGTCGTCGATTTGCCCGTTGACGCCACACCCATCGATTTTGCCTACTCCATTCACACCGATTTAGGCGACCATGCGTATGGCGCGCGCGTCAACGGCAAATTTGTCGCCCTTTCAACAAAACTGCACCACGGGGATGTCGTTTTTATTGAATCAAAAGACAACAGTAAGCCGTCTCACAAGTGGCTTTCGTGGGCAAAAACAGGTTTTGCCAAGAAAAAAATCCGCACCGCTCTGGAGAAAAAAGATTAAACGGTAAAGTGTGTGACCGAATACAGATCGTCATCCGGTCTTTTCGGAGCATCTTGTGAAGGCGGCTCTTCGGTGGGCATGTCGGCGATATTGTCAGGAGAAACCTCCGTCTCTACGTTGTGTTGCCCCTCTTCCCGGTTGAGTACTGCAAGAATTTTTCGCAAATCTTCTTCAGAAACAAAGTCGATAAAAATACGCCCACCGACCTCCTTCGGTTCCACACGAACCCGAGTACCAAGTCTCTCCGACGCGCGTGTTTCCAATTCAATGATATCCGGGTCATACAAGCGATCATGACGTCTAACTTTTTCCGTCGCAATACGCCGGGAAATCTGCTCGGCATCACGGACAGTTAATTTTTTGAAAATAATTTCTTTAAAGAGAACCATTTGTTCTTCCGGACGATCAATGAGCATCAGCAGCGGACGTGTGTGTCCTTCGTTGATTTTCCCTTCCGAGAGCGCCTGTTGCATTTCTTCCGGCAACAAAAGAAGGCGGATGGTATTTGAAACATATTCCCTGCTCCGCCCGACTTTGTGTGCAATCTCCGCATGTTTCAAACCGAAGTGTTCGGCAAGCTGTGAAAACGCGCGGGCGCGTTCAATCGGATTAATATCCTCACGCTGCAGGTTCTCAATAATCGCAAGCTCAAGCTTCATTTGTTCGCTTTCTTCATCATCGCGAATGATGACCGGAACCAGAGACACGCCCGCCATTTTAGAAGCACGCAAACGGCGCTCTCCGGCAATGAGTTCATATTGAACCGACAAACCGCCGTCTTCGCGCTGTTGTTCCCGCTGAGTGACCACGAGCGGCTGTAGCACCCCGTACTGACGGATGGAGTCAGAAAGATCTTTTAGTTTCTGCTCGTCAAAAAAACGTCTCGGCTGAAACGGGTTCGGAACAATTTTTTCCACCTCTACCCAGAAGATTGCATTGTTGTGGAAGCTCATAGTAAACGGTGTATCGAGTAGTGATTGTACGATACGGAAACAAGTATAGTTTAGCAAAAAACCCATCAATTTGATAGAATCACCTTGTCGTTACA
>CAZVYH010000006.1:17748-19143 GCA_964631485.1 uncultured Candidatus Saccharibacteria bacterium | reverse complement strand
CTCAACTCCCACTCGTGGCGGTACGTACTCAACGGGTGGTGTCTGCTTTTGTTCGGTGTCATCATCTGGGATTTTGCGACAAGTAACGGACTTCCCAAAATTGTTGAGTCTGTTGCTGTTATTTATACCGCCGTACTCGCAATCTACAGCACCGAGAAAGAGTTTGAGAGGTGGCACGACCAGCTTTCCGGCCGGCACATGGGAGAAATTTACGTCATAGGATGGACCATTCTTCTTATCTCGTTGTTTGCCTTTGAAGCACTCTTTCAACACCCCTACACAATGCCTAATGAAGTCATTGCAACGTATATCGCCGTCATCAGTATCCTTGCGATAACCAAAAAATCAAAAGGGTTCTATCTCCGAAAAAAGAAAGGGCGCATCTAAAGCACACCATGAAGCCGAAACTCATCGTTATTCTCGGCCCCACAGCCACGGGAAAAAGCAGCCTTGCGGTACGTCTGGCAAAAACTGTCGGCGGAGAAATTATCTCCGCTGATTCGCGTCAGGTATATCGTGGTATGAATACCGGCACGGGGAAAATCACCAAAAAAGAGATGTGCGGTGTTCCCCATCACCTACTTGATATCACGTCACCACAATCCCAGTACAGCGCTGCCCGATTTGTGCGTGACGGGCAAAAAGCGGTTGCAACAATTCTCAAAAGGAATCATGTGCCGATTGTTGTCGGAGGAACAGGGTTATACATTGACGCACTTGCACGCGGTATCATGTTGCCTGAAGTACCGCCCAATAAAAAACTCCGGACACGGCTTGAGAACATAACCACCGAAAAATTGTTTACACTTCTTAAGAAAAAAGACCCGCGACGCGCAAAAACAATAGATCGGCACAACAGGCGGCGCCTGATACGAGCACTTGAAATTACGAACGCCCTCGGTAAAGTGCCACATATGGCATCGAAAAATAATTTTCGGACACTATTCATCGGGCTTTCGCTTCCCCAAGAGAAACTGAACACAAAAATTCACACCCGCCTACTTTCAAGGATGCGTCAAGGAATGATCGCGGAAGTGCAAAAATTACACACAAACGGTGTTTCGTGGAAAAAACTGGAGGAGTTCGGACTTGAATATCGCAATATTGCACACTATCTGCAAAAAAAGGTGACAAAAGAAGAGATGCTGCCACGTCTACAGAAAGATATAGAACACTATGCGAAACGTCAGATGACGTGGTTTAAACGACACCCCGACATTCATTGGCTCTCTCCGAACGAGTTTGTAAAGGCAAAAAAACTTTCCCAAAAGTTCCTGACCTCGTGATTCTGTGATATAACAAAGCGCACGGAGGCGTCGCATAGCGGTCTAGTGCGCACGCTTGGAAAGCGTGTGTGGGTAACACCACCGAGAGTTCGAATCTCTCCGCCTCCGC